>NZ_JBFBCE010000010.1:0-171764 GCF_040689595.1 Streptosporangium sp. NPDC051023
GTCCGCGCGCGGACGACCCGCGCGCGGCAAATGGAGCCTCACGCAAGCTTTCCGTCCAGGACGGTCGGCCTGCCGCGCAGGAAGGTCGCCACGACGCGACCGGGCAGGGTCCTGCCCTCGTAGGGCGTGTTGCGGCTCTTCGACGCGTAGGCCGCCGGATCGACCTCGGCGCGCGCGGACGCGTCGTAGAGGGTGATGTTGGCCGGGGCGCCGACCTGGATCGGCTGCCCGTGGTCGGTGACCCGGCCGATCCTGGCCGGGGCGAAGGACATCCGCTCGGCGACGCCCGCCCAGTCGAGCAGCCCGGTCTCGACCATGGCCTCCTGCACGACCGAGAGCGCGGTCTCCAGGCCGATCATGCCCATGGCCGCGGCGCCCCACTCGGTCTCCTTGTCCTCGACCGGGTGCGGGGCGTGGTCGGTGGCGACACAGTCGATCGTGCCGTCGGCCAGGGCCGCGCGCAGCGCCTCCACGTCCGCGCGGGTGCGCAGCGGCGGGTTCACCTTGTAGATCGGGTTGTAGGAGCCGACCGGGGAGTCCTCGACGAGGTCGTCGGTCAGGAGCAGGTGGTGCGGGGTCACCTCGGCGGTGACGTCCCAGCCCTTCGACTTGGCCCAGCGGACGATCTCGACGGAGCCCGCGGTCGACAGGTGGCAGATGTGCAGGCGGGAGCCGACGTGCGCGGCGAGCAGGCAGTCGCGGGAGATGATCGCCTCCTCGGCGACCGCGGGCCAGCCGGTCAGGCCGAGCCTGCCGGAGACCGCCCCCTCGTTCATCTGCGCGTCCTTGGTCAGGCGCGGCTCCTGGGCGTGCTGGGCGACCACGCCGTCGAAGGCCTTGACGTACTCAAGGGCGCGGCGCATGAGCACCGCGTCCGAGACGCACTTGCCGTCGTCGGAGAAGACGCGGACCTGCGCCGCCGAGTCGGCCATCGCGCCCAGCTCGGCCAGGCGCTCGCCCTCCAGGCCGACGGTGACGGCGCCGACGGGGCGGACGTCGCAGTGGCCCGCCTCCTGACCGAGGCGCCAGACCTGCTCGACGACGCCCGCGGTGTCGGCGACCGGGTCGGTGTTGGCCATGGCGTGCACCGCGGTGTAGCCGCCGAGGGCGGCGGCGCGGGTGCCGGTCTCGACGGTCTCGGCGTCCTCGCGGCCCGGCTCGCGCAGGTGGGTGTGCAGGTCGACCAGGCCCGGCAGGGCGATGAGGCCATCGGCGTCGATCGTCTCGTCGCCGCTCAGCCCCTGGCCGATCTCGGCGAAGACGCCGTCGCGGATCAGGATGTCGACCGGCTCGCCGCCGAGGATCCTGGCGCCCTTGATGACGATGGTCTTCACTGGATCTCTCCTCCGAGGTCGGCGCCGCCGAGCAGTAGGTAAAGGACGGCCATGCGGGTGGTCACCCCGTTGGCGACCTGCTCGACGATCGTCGAGCGCGGCGAGTCGGCCACCTCGGCCGCGATCTCCATGCCCCGGTTCATCGGGCCCGGGTGCATCACGATGGCGTCGTCGTGCAGCTTGGCGACGCGGTCGCGGTCGAGACCGTAGCGGCGGCTGTACTCCCGCTCCGTGGGGAAGAACGCGGCGTTCATCCGCTCGCGCTGTACGCGCAGCATCATCACCACGTCGGACTTGGGCAGCACGGCGTCGAGGTCGTAGGAGACCTCGCACGGCCAGGAGTCGACGGTCACCGGCAGCAGGGTCGGCGGGGCGACCAGGGTCACCTCGGCGCCGAGCGTGGCCAGCAGCAGCACGTTGGAGCGGGCGACCCGGCTGTGCAGGATGTCGCCGACGATCGTGACCTTCCTGCCGTCGAGCGGGCCGAGGCGGCGGCGCATGGTGAAGGCGTCGAGCAGGGCCTGGGTCGGGTGCTCGTGGGTGCCGTCGCCGGCGTTGACGACGCTGCCCCGGACCCAGGTGGCCAGGCGGTGCGGCGCGCCCGAGGCGCCGTGCCTGATGACGACGGCGTCCGCGCCCATCGCCTCCAGGGTGAGCGCGGTGTCCTTCAGCGACTCGCCCTTGGAGACGCTCGAGCCCTTGGCGGAGAAGTTGATGACGTCGGCGGACAGGCGCTTGGCCGCGGCCTCGAAGGAGATGCGGGTGCGGGTCGAATCCTCGAAGAAGAGGTTGACCACCGTACGGCCGCGCAGGGTCGGCAGCTTCTTGATGGAACGTTCCGAGATCTTCGCCAGTTCGTCGGCGGTGTCCAGGATCAGCAGGGCGTCGTCGCGGCTCAGGTCGGCCGCCGAGAGCAGATGCCGCTTCACTTGTCGTCTTCCTTCAGCAGCAGGACGGCGTCGCGGCCGTCGTTCTCCTCCAGGTAGACCTTGACGATCTCGGACTTGGAGGTCGGGAGGTTCTTGCCGACGTAGTCGGCCCTGATGGGCAGCTCTCTGTGACCCCGGTCCACCAGGGCGGCGAGCTGGACGGCCTGCGGGCGGCCCAGGTCGTTGAGCGCGTCGAGCGCGGAGCGGACCGTGCGGCCCGAGTAGAGGACGTCGTCGACGAGGACGACGATCCTGCCGTCTATGCCGTCGGCGGGCAGCTCGGTGCGGCCGAGCGCGCGGGCCGGGCGCAGGCGCAGGTCGTCGCGGTACATCGTGACGTCGAGAGACCCGACGGGCACGGAACGGCCCTCGAACTGCTTGATGTAGGCGCCGAGACGGCGGGCCAGGTGGACCCCCCTGGTCGGGATCCCGAGCAGGACGATGTCCTCGGCACCCTTGGTGCGCTCGAGGATCTCGTGGGAGATGCGGATCAGCGCACGGTTGATGTCCGGTCCCTCGAGGACCGCGTGCGCGCTGCCGTGGGCATGCGAAACGGCATCAGCCAAAGAAAACACCACCTTTCCCGCCTCACAGGACGGGTCTTAAAGGAAGTCGACGTCCTCACGTTAGCAGCCGGACGACGATGCCCCAGAACCAGCCCCTTGGTTCCTTAACGGGAACAAAACATGACATAAGGAGCATAAGCCCCTAACTGTGTGTTAATGAGCAAAACCTGGCAGCTCTCCGGCCGTAGCGACAGGCTGTCCCGGGCAGGGCCGCGAAGAGGGCATCCCCGCCCGCAGGAACATCCGGGGGACAGCATGGGCGCAGAACTCCGCGCGATCCGCGCGCGCATCCGGTCCGTCACATCGACGGCCAAGATCACTCGGGCTCAGGAGCTCATCGCGTCCTCACGGATTCCCAAGGCCCGCCAGCGCCTGGAGGCCGCGAGGCCGTACGCCGCGGAGATCACCAGAGTGACCTCCATCCTGGTCAGCCACGGCATCCACATGAACCACGCACTGCTCAACCAGCGGCCGGACACCTCCCGCGTGGCCGTACTGGTGATGACCAGCGACCGGGGTTTCTGCGGCGCCTTCAACAACAACGCGCTGCGCCAGGGCGACGCCCTGGCCGCACTCCTGCGCGAGCAGGGCAAGGAGCCGACGTTCTACCTGTGCGGCCGCAAGGCGGTCGGCTTCTACGGCTTCAGGCACAGGAAGACCGAGCGCGAGTGGACCGGCCTGTCCGACCACCCGACCTACGAGGTGGCCGCGGAGATCGGGCAGACCCTGATCGAGGCCTTCGACATGCCGACCAGGGAGGGCGGGGTCGGCGAGGTGCATGTCGTGTTCACCGAGTTCGTGTCCATGCTGACCCAGCAGACCAGGGTGCACAGGATCCTGCCCATCGAGGTCGAGGAGCGGGAGGTCGGTGGTGGGGGTGCGAGCGAGGGCTCCCTGGAGCTCCCGCTGCCGCCATATGAGTTCGAGCCGTCTCCGGGGGACGCACTCGACCTGCTGCTGCGGCAGTACGTCAGGGGGCGGATCTGGCGCATGCTGCTGGAGTCCAGCGCCTCCGAACATGCCTCAAGGCGGCAGGCGATGATGTCGGCGACGGAGAACGCCCACGAGCTCATCGGGCAGCTCACCCGGAGGGCCAACTCCGCACGCCAGGGCGAGATCACCACCGAGCTCACCGAGATCACGGGCGGGGCCGAGGCGCTGGCCCACGGGAAAGCCGAGGACTAGCGGCGAAGATCTACCTCTCCGGCTTGGCAAAACCCGACAAAGTGGCATTAAAATCCTTCGCGTCATCGTCAGCCACCGGGGGATCGAAAACATGAGCCTGTCCGCTCGCGAAAAGCGCACCCTCGACGGGATCGCCGACCGGCTCTACACGGAGGACCCGCTCCTGGCGGAGTCCCTGTCGTCCTTCGCGACCGGCGCGGTCACCGCCGAGCCCCTGCCCGCCCGCCGCAGCCCGTTCCCCGCGGTCCTGATCCCCGTCGCGGTGCTGGCCGCGATCATGGCGATCATGGCCTTGGTGCTGCCCCCGATCTCGGGCACGCAGGCGGACCTGGCTCCCGTCTCCCACACGCTGACCCGCGGCTGACCCGCGACCTCCGCGACCGAAGCGCGTCCGAGGCACGTCCGAGGCGCCCCCGAAGCACGACTGAGGCGCGACTGAAGCGCGACCGAGGCGGGCATCTCAGGGTCTTCCCTTCACCTCGCCTCGACCAGCCGAGCATGGGACCCGTTCGCCCTGGCAGGGCGGGTTTCATTCTTTCTGTCCTTGGGGACCTCATTGGGTATTGCTCCTAAAAACGAGCGATACGGGGGATTTCTGCCGGGGGGCGTGAGATGGGAGATTCCTTTGGCGACCGTCCGCGAGGACGTACCGCCGCAGAAGAAGGAGTGATCCGCGACGAAGCCGCCGAGGCGATCGCCGAGGAACACGGCAAACTCGGCCTGCCCGCGGCGATCTCCCTGATCGTCGGCAACATCGTGGGCACGGGCGTGTTCCTGCTGCCCGCCTCGCTCGCCGCGTTCGGCACCATCAGCATCCTGGCCATGGCCCTGGTGTCGATCGGCGCCATCGCGCTCGCCATGGTGTTCGGCAGACTCGGCGCGCGCCTGCCCACCGGCGGCGGTCCCTACGCCTACGCGAAGGACGCATTCGGCGAGTTCCCCGGCTTCTGGAACGCCTGGTCGTTCTGGCTGACCGCCTGGATCGGCAACGCCGCCATCGCCGTCGTCTGGGTCAACTACGTCAACTACTTCCTCAACTGGCGCTCCCCCGCCGCCCAGATCGCGCTCGCGCTCGTCGCGCTGTGGATCCCGGCGCTGATCAACCTGAGCGGCGTGAAGAACATCGGCGTCTTCGCCCTTGTCACCGCGGTGCTGAAGTTCATCCCGCTGATCTTCGTCGCGGTGGTCGGCCTGTTCTTCGTCCAGGGCGGAAACTTCGGTCCGTTCGTCGCGACCGGCGGCAGCTGGATCGCCGCCCTGTCCACCGCGGGGGCGCTGGCGCTGTTCATCTACTCGGGCGTCGAGAGCGTCACCATCGTGGCCGAGAAGGTCAAGGACCCCGCGCGCAACATCGGCAGGGCCAGCGTCTACGGCGTGCTGATCTGCGCCGCGATGTACATGCTCAGCACGGTCGCCATCTTCGGCACCGTCCCGCACGACCAGCTCGTCAAGTCGACCGCCCCCTTCGCCGACGCGATCAACAACATGTTCGGCGGCGGCGTCGGCGGCGGCATCATGGCCGCCTGCGCGATCGTCTCCGGCATCGGCGCCATCAACGGCTGGACCATGCTGGTCGCGGAGATGCCGATGGCCGCGGCCAGGGACGGCCTGTTCCCGAGCGTCTTCGCCAAGGAGTCGCGCCGTGGCGTGCCCTGGGTCGGCATCGTCGCCGGCACCGCACTGACCTCTCTGGTCGCGGTCTACAACTACTTCGGCACCGAGAACGGGTTCAACAAGATCCTGCTGATCGCCACCTTCACCACGGTCATCCCCTACTTCTTCTCCGCGTGCGCCCAGCTCTTCTGGCTGGTCACCGGAGCCCGCAGGGTCAAGGGCGCCCGCCTGGGCCGCGACCTCGCCGTCACCGCGGTCGCGATCCTGTTCGCGTTCTGGATGACGTACGGCGCGGGCACCGAGGCGATCTTCGTCGGCTTCCTGATGCTCCTGGCGGGTATCCCCGTCTACATCTGGACCAAGGCCAAGCGCGGCGAGTACGGCCCGGGAGGTGAGATCCCCGCGTCGGCCCCCGGACGGCCCGGTCGGTGAAACCCCACAGCGAAAACCCCGTCAGCCACGACAAAGGAAGAGAAATGGCTTTTCACGTCGACTCCGAAGTTGGCCGGCTCCACCAGGTCCTGCTCCACAAGCCCGAACTGTCCCTGAAGCGGCTCACCCCGTCGAACAAGGACGAGTTCCTCTTCGACGACGTGCTGTGGGTACAGCGCGCGGTCGAGGAGCACGAGGAGTTCCAGCAGGTGCTGCGCGACCGCGGGATCACCGTCTACATGCTCGCCGACCTGCTGCGCGAGACGATCGACATCCCCGACGCCCGCAAGTACATCCTCGACAACGTCATCGACGAGCGGTTCTTCGGGCCGATGGCCGTCGACGCCCTGCGCAACGCGCTGGACGCGATGGACTCGGCCGACCTCCAGCTCTACCTCACCGGCGGGATCACCAAACAGGAACTCGTGGACAGGGGCACCGACCCCAAGGGCCTGGCCTTCCACACCCTCGCCCCCGACGACTTCGTCCTGCCGCCGCTGCCCAACCACCTGTTCACCCGCGACACCTCCTGCTGGATCTACGACGGCGTCTCCATCAACGCGATGAAGAAGAAGGCACGCCAGCGCGAGACCGTGAACTACGAGGCCATCTACCGGTTCCACCCGCTGTTCGCCCGAGGGTTCAACAGACCCGACGAGGGGGGCTTCAACCTGTGGATGCCGGGCATGGCCGCCGCGCCCGCGACCATCGAGGGCGGCGACGTGCTCGTGCTTGGCAGGGGGGCCGTACTGATCGGGATGAGCGAGCGCACCCAGCCCCAGGCCGTCGAGATGCTCGCCAGGAGCATGTTCTCCAAGGGCGCCGCGAAGAAGATCGTCGCCCTGAACATGCCGAAGGCACGGGCGTTCATGCACCTGGACACCGTCATGACCAACGTGGACGTCGGGGTGTTCACCAAGTTCGCCGGGCTCGGCATGCTGCCTTCGTACACCGTCGAGCCCGGTGAGACGGAGAAGGAACTCAAGATCACCGATCATGCCCCCGAGGACATGCACCGGGCCATCGCCTGGGCCATGGACATGGACGAGATCAGGATCCTCACCCCGACGCAGGACGTCTACGCGGCCGAGCGGGAGCAGTGGGACGACGGCTGCAACGTGCTGGCCATCAGCCCCGGCGTGGTCGTCGCGTACGAGCGCAACACCACCACGAACAACTACCTGCGCGACAACGGCATCGAGGTGATCACCATCAGGGGCAGCGAGCTGGGCAGAGGACGAGGCGGCCCTCGGTGCATGAGCTGCCCGCTTGAGCGCGACGGCATCTGATCCCATCTCACGAGGGACACGCACATGGCATTCAACCTGCGCAACCGCAGCTTCCTCAGGGAGCTCGACTTCACCCCGGACGAGTTCAAGTTCCTGATCAAGCTGTCGGCCGACCTCAAGACCGCCAAGTACGCCGGGAGCGAGGAGCCGCGCCTGAAGGGCAGGAACATCGCCCTGATCTTCGAGAAGACCTCGACCCGCACCCGGTGCGCCTTCGAGGTGGGCGCGCACGACCAGGGCGCCCACGTCACCTATCTCGACCCCAGCGGCTCCCAGATGGGCCACAAGGAGTCGGTGAAGGACACCGCGCGGGTGCTCGGCCGGATGTTCGACGGCATCGAGTACCGAGGCAGCAGGCAGGCCTACGTCGAGGAACTCGCCGCCTACGCCGGCGTCCCGGTCTGGAACGGTCTCACCGACGAGTGGCACCCGACGCAGATGCTCGCCGACATGCTCACCATGCAGGAGCACAGCGACAAACCCCTGCACGAGATCTCCTACGCCTACCTCGGCGACGCCCGCAACAACATGGGCCACTCGCTGCTGGTCACCGGCGCGATGATGGGGATGGACGTGCGGATCGTGGCCCCCAGGGAGCTGTGGCCCGACGAGAAGACGGTCGTCGAGCCCGCCGGGGACCTCGCGAAGGAGACCGGGGCCAGGATCACCATCACCGACGACGTGGCCGAGGGCGTCAGGGGCGTCGACTTCCTCTACACCGACGTGTGGGTGTCCATGGGCGAGCCGAAGGAGGTGTGGGACCAGCGCATCAAGCTGCTCATGCCGTACCAGGTGAACAGCGGGGTGGTCGAGGCCACCGGCAACCCGAGGGTGAAGTTCATGCACTGCCTGCCCGCCTTCCACAACCGGGAGACCAAGGTCGGCGAGGACCTGTTCGAGAAGACCGGCCACGAGGCGCTCGAGGTCACCGAGGAGGTCTTCGAGTCGCCGCGCTCGATCGTCTTCGACCAGGCGGAGAACCGGCTCCACACCATCAAGGCCATCATGGTCGCCACCCTGGGAGACTGAGCATGCGAGCAACCACACCTGCCGGGACATTCGCCCCCCACGCGGCCGGGGGAGGCTGAGAATGCGCGTCCTGGTCGCCCTGGGGGGCAACGCGCTGCTGCGCAGGGGACAGAAACCCGACGCGGACACCCAGCGGGAGAACGTCCGGATCGCCGCCGCGTCGCTGGCCCGACTGGCGGAGCGGCACGAGCTGATCATCACGCACGGAAACGGCCCGCAGGTGGGCGTGCTGGCGCTGGAGAGCACCAGCGACCCCAACCTGACCAGGCCGTACCCGCTCGACACGATCGGCGCGGAGACCCAGGGCATGATCGGCTACTGGATGCTGCAGGCCCTGCAGAACGCGCTGCCGGGACGGCAGATCGCCGCCACGGTCAACCAGACGCTCGTCTCCGCGGTCGACCCCGCCTTCGACAACCCGACGAAGTTCGTCGGCCAGGTCTACGACCAGGCGGAGGCGGAGAAACTGGCCGTGGAGTACGGCTGGACGGTCAAACCGGACGGGCAGTACTGGCGCAGGGTCGTGCCCTCGCCCGTCCCGCAACGCGTCGTCGAGACCCGGCTGCTACGCCGCCTTGTCCGTGACGGTGTCGTCACCGTCTGTGCGGGCGGTGGCGGAATACCGGTCATCCGTAACGACAAGGGTCAGCTCCAGGGAATCGAGGCGGTCATCGACAAGGATCTGACCGCCTCCGTGCTGGCCGAGGCGCTGGAGGCCGACGTCCTCATGGTCCTCACCGACGTGCCGCGGGTCGCCAGGAACTTCGGCACCCCGCAGCAGCAGGAGATCGCCCACACCACGCCCCACCAGCTCCGTGCCGAGCACTTCCCCGCCGGCTCCATGGGCCCCAAGGTCGAGGCCGTCTGCCGGTTCGTCGAGACCACCGGCGACATGGCCGCGATCGGCAAACTGGACGAGGCCGAGCTGATCCTGGAGGGCGAGGCGGGCACCATCGTCACCCCGAACGCGACCTGGCCGCTGGCCAGCACCCTGTAACCGGGGGGCTCCGCGCGCCTCGGCGGGCGGAGCCCGGCCAGGCCCCCCGACACAACGGATCATCGGCAGCACCGGCCCGTCGAGGGGGGACCACATGGTTTCGGTGGCACAGCGGCTCTTCCGCACCAAACCCGCCGAGCAGATCGTCGCGGAGGGAGGCCACGGCGAGGGCGGTGAGCTGCGCCGGACCATGACCCTGTGGCAGCTCACCCTCTTCAGCGTTGGCGCCACGCTCGGCACCGGCATCTTCGTCATCCTCGGCCAGGCCGTGCCGAAGGCGGGACCCGCCGTGATCGCCTCCTTCCTGCTGGCGGCGATCACGGCCCTGTTCTCCGCCCTGTCCTACGCCGAACTGGCCGGGACCATCCCGGTCTCCGGATCGTCCTACTCCTACGCCTACGCGACGCTGGGCGAGCTGGTTGCGTGGGTGTGCGGCTGGTGCCTGATGCTGGAGTACGCCGTCTCCGTCGCCGCGGTCGCGGTCGGCTGGGGCGAGTACCTCAACCACTTCTTCCGCGACCTGTTCGGCTGGCAGCTCCCCAACGCCATCACCCACTCCCCCGGTGTCCAGGGCGGGGTGATCAACCTCACCGCGATCCTGATCGTCCTGCTGGCCACCTGGCTGCTGCTGCGCGGCGCCTCGGAGAGCGCGACCGCGAACGCGATCTTCGTGCTGATCAAGATCGCGGTGCTGGCGTTCTTCTGCGTGGTGGCCTTCACCGCCTTCGAGAGCGGCAACCTGACGCCCTTCGCCCCGCTGGGCATCGCGGGCATCACCGCCGCCGCCTCGCAGGTCTTCTTCTCCTACATCGGTTTCGACGCGGCCTCGACCGCCGGTGAGGAGGCCAAGAACCCCAAGCGCGACCTGCCTCTGGCGATCATCTTCTCCCTGGCCATCGTCACGGTCATCTACGTGCTGGTCGCGCTGGCCGCCGTGGGCGCCATGCCGTGGCAGCAGTTCAACCCGGAGACCACCGAGGCCAGCCTCGCCCTGATCGCCGACCAGGCGACCGGATCGACCTGGGCAGGCGTGATCGTCTCCTTCGGCGCGGTCATCGCCATCGCCAGCGTCGTCCTCACCGTGCTGTACGGCCAGACCCGCATCCTGTTCGCGATGTCGCGCGACGGCCTGATCCCGAAGATCTTCGAGAAGGTCAACCCGCGTCGCCAGGTCCCGGTCGCCAACACCCTCATCGTCGCCACGTTCGTCTCCGTGCTCGCCGGGTTCATCCCGCTGGGCCAGCTCGCCGAGGCCACCAGCATCGGCACCCTGTTCGCCTTCGCCATCGTCAACGTCGGCGTGCTCGTGCTCCGCTACACCCAGCCCGGCCTGCCCCGCAGCTTCAGGACCCCGTTCTTCCCGGTGACGCCGATCCTTGGAGTGATCTTCTGCATCATCGTGATGCTGGGGCTCGCCGGGGTCACCTGGCTGGCCTTCGCGATCTGGCTGGCCGTCGGCCTGCTCGCCTACTTCCTGTACGGCTTCCGCCACTCGCGCCTCAACAGGAGCCTCTGATGAAGATCGAGCACATCCTCGCCGGGTTCGTCCCCGGGGCCCGCGGCCGGGACGGGCTGACGCTGGCCCTACTGGCCGCCAGGCAGGCGGGAGCCCGGCTGACGGTCGCGCACGTGCACGTGCCCGCGTGGCCGACACCGGGACCCGGCAAGATCGACGCCGAGTGGCAGGCCTACGTGGCCGAACAGACGGCCGCGACCCTGGAGCAGGCCCGCAGGCTCCTGACGGACGTGCGGGACGTGCCGATCGACTACGTCTCGCACGCCCACCGGGGCAGCGGGCGCGGCCTGGTCCAGCTCGCAGGCAAGGTCGAAGCCGACATGGTCGTCATCGGATCGGCCCCCGGAGGCGGCCGGGGCCGCATCCGCATCGGCAGCACCGCCGACCAGCTCCTGCACACCTCGCCCGTGCCGGTCGCCCTTGCTCCCCGTGGATACGGCGACGAGCCCCCACCGAGGCTCCAGAGGCTGACCGTGGCCTACCGGCGCGACCCCGCCTCGGACGAGGCCGTACGGCAGGCCTTCGAACTGGCCGCGCAGATGGGCACCCCGCTGCGCCTGATCACCCTCGTTCTGCGCGCCGGACGGCAGGTGAAGGTCGAGGAGGAGATGCTCGGCCGGATCAGGGAGAGGGTCACGGCCGACCTCGAGGCGATCACCCAGGAGCGCGGGCGCGTTCAGGTGGGCGTGGAGGTGCTCGAGGGTAAGGACGTGGCGACGGCACTGGCGCACACCGACTGCGAAGGTTCGATGCTCATCTGCGCCTCCAGCGAAACCGGGCCTCTGCGCCGGGTCTTCCTCGGCGACGTCTCGCTGAAGATCATACGCTCGGCCCCGTGCCCTGTGATGATGTTGCCCAGGAATCCCCCCAAGAAGTCAGGGACCGCTGGGAAGCACGAGAAACCGTGATGATTCACTATCCGCCATGGGACAAGCACGGCGTTTGAGGCGGACCACATCGGATCGGATTCGACATCTTTTTTCCAATCAGCTTGACCTTAGGCGCCCACAGCTTTACCGTCACTGTCCGTAACCACACCTCGCGGCGTTATCGGGTAAACCCTGACGCTTCAGTCACCGAAGGTGCCTGCCCCGGGCGCCAACCCGGTGGTTGGGGCATAAGTTGCGAGGGAGCACAATCAAGTGAAAGCAGTACATAACAGAGCCGGGGGGCCACACGATGCCGTCTGAATACGCCAAGTCGCTGGGTGCAAGACTCCGCGCGATTCGCACCCAGCAGGGCTTGTCCCTGCACGGAGTCGAAGAGAAGTCCCGCGGCCGCTGGAAGGCCGTCGTCGTCGGCTCCTACGAGCGAGGGGACCGCGCGGTCACGGTGCAGAAGCTGGCCGAACTGGCGGACTTCTACGGGGTTCCGGTCAATGAGCTTCTGCCGGGAGGCAGTGCCCCGAGCCCGTTGGGCCCGACACCGAAGCTTGTGATCGATCTTGAGCGTCTTGCCCAGCTCCCCAAGGAGAAGGCAGGTGCGCTCGCGCGCTACGCGGCCACCATCCAGAGCCAGCGTGGCGACTACAACGGCAAGGTGCTGTCCATCCGCCAGGAGGACCTGCGCTCCCTTGCCGTGATCTACGACAAGTCCCCCAGTGAGCTGACCGAGGAGCTCATCACCTGGGGCGTCCTGGACCCGGAGGCCCGCAGGGCCGTCGAGTCCTTCTGACGGGTTGCCCGGTCGTGGGCGCGCCGCGGTCAGGCGTGCCCGCGAGCCGGAAATCTTGCTCTCTCGTTAGAACATGACCTGCACGCCGCCACGGGTCCCGATCGCTGTGGTAGGAAAAGGCAAACATGGCATTTAACGAGATGTGGTGGACATGGCCCGGGGAGAGGATCGGCACGATCACTCTCAATCGCGCCCGAAAACCCGGCTGGACGCCGTCAAGGCGGCGCTCGGGTCGACCAAGACCCGTGCCTTCCTGCGGCTGCTGACCTCCGTCGGAGGCAGCAGGACCCAGGACACGCTCAAGCTGCTGCCCTTCGTCGTCATGGCCGTGGTCGCGTTGATCGACTTCGGCTCGGGGCCGACGTCGGGACTGCTGCCGCTGCTGGCCCTCGGGCCCGCCTTCGCCAGCGTGGCCTGCGGTCTGGCCAGGACCACGGTGGTCGGCGTGATCGCCCTGGCGCTGTGCGTCGCGCTCGGCCTCTACAACGACATCCTCTGGATGCCCCGCACCAACATCACCATGGCGGCCATCCTCGGCGTCACGGTGGCCAGCGTGCTGGCCAGCGCCGGACGACTCCGGCACGAACGCCAGCTCGCCGACGTCCGCTCGGTGGCGGAGGCCGCCCAGAGGGTTCTGCTGCGGCCGGTGCCGCGCAGGGCGGGCCCGGGGATCGGGGTGGCCGTCTCCTATACCTCGGCCACGGCCGAGGCCCGCATCGGCGGCGACCTGTACGAGGTGGTGACCACGCCGCACGGGGTGCGGATCATCGTGGGAGACGTCCAAGGCAAGGGCCTGGAGGCCGTTGAGACGGCCGCTGTGGTGCTCGGGGCCTTCAGGGAGGCTGCACACGACGAGGCCAAGCTGCAGGGCGTGGTGGCCCGTCTGGAGAACGCGCTGACCCGGGAGCTGTCCGGCGAGCAGTTCGTCACCGCCATCCTGGCCGAGATCACCGAGATGGCCGACCTCGCCGAGCTGACGGAGGGCACCTCCATCACCGTCATCAACTGCGGCCATCCGGCGCCGATGGTGCTGACCGCGGACGGCAGGCGCTGGTTCGCCGACCCCCCTGACGAGGCGCTCCCGCTGGGCATGGCGTCGCTGAAGGCGAGCGAGGCCGTGCCGTACCAGATTCCGTTCGAACCCGGCGACCAGGTCCTCTTCTACACCGACGGGGTCATCGAGGCGCGTAATGGAACGGGACAGTTCTACCCGCTGCCTGCCAGGGCGCACCTGCTGAACGGCACCGACCCGCAACTCGCCCTCGACGCCCTACGCGCCGACCTGCTGCGTCATGTGGGCAGGCCGCTGGGTGACGACGCCGCCATGCTCCTGCTTCGCCACCGCGCCGTCCGCCCGGCGGCCTCCTCTGCCGCCTGACCCGTGAGGGCCGGCCGGCCACGTCACACGCCCCGCGAGCCCCTCGACCACGCGACAGGGGAAGAGACATCCGGCTGACCGGACGAGGAGCAGCCGAACACACCACTCGACCAGGATCTTCCCCAGGCCGAGCGGTGGAAGGATCAGGTGAAGAGACGTCCACCTGACCGGACAAGGGGCAGCCGAACACACCACTCGGCCAGGACCTTCCCTGGCCGAGCGGTGGGACGAGGGTCATCCGGCCATGGGGACCCTGGTCGGCAGTGTGGGCTGGGCGGGCACGCCGAGCAGGTTCTCCACCGTGACGACGAACCGCTCCGCCTCGGAGATCAACTCCTCGGCATCCCTGGCCGAAACCATGCGGGTCATCCCCGCCTCGGCCGCCGCCCGCTTGGTCGCGCTGATCTCGAAGTAGGGGGCCCACTCGGCGAGCCTGGGCTCGGCCTCGGGCAGCAACTCCCAGGCACTGCGCAGGCGACGCCTGCGACCGTCCATGGGACGTGGCCGTGCGGCCAGGACGGCGGCGGCCGCCCTGAGCGCCGCCAGGTGGGCGGCGACGTATCGGGTGGCGGGGGTTCGGGCGGTGCCTGCCTCTTCGAGGCAGTCGCGTGCGTCGGTCAGATGCGCCCGCACCGTGGGTGAGAGCCGGGGCCCATCGGAATCGCTGAGCCGAGGGGTCATGTGCTTCAGCCTCCTTGGTCGCAAGCGGCTCCCGGCGTTTTCGCCGGTCAGGTCAACGATCGCAGACCCCACCGACAAATCCGCCGGGCGGTTGGACGAGGAGCTTCCCCTCTCCCCGTCCGCCCCGGCCTGGCCGATCGCCGTCGCCGACGATCCGAGCAAAGCCGACCACCCTGGACGTGAGCCGCGAGTCTCACGTCATTACATCGAACATAAATTCGACCACCCATAGTGTCAAGCAAACGCACGAACAAAAGTTCGATCTTTCACGAAACGCCAAAGACCAGGCAGTTCTCCTGCCCGGGTCGCCCCTTCCGGCCCCGACGACCACCCAGGGGTCCGGGACGCGTCCCGGACCCAACGAAGGGCCGCGACCTGCCAGAGGACAGCCCTTCTCACCACCTCGGGGCGAGGGAAGGCGCCTCCGGGACCCTGCGCGCGGGACCGGGGCGCGTCATACGGCCCTCAGGCGGGTCCGGCAGCGCGAGACGGATCGGAAAGGAGGCGAGACGGCCGGGAAGGAAACACACATGACGTTCGCCACAGCCCCGCCAGCCGCCAGCCGCACCGCCCCGCGTGTTCGACGACGGCATTCGACGGGTTTTCCGCCGACGAAGGCGATGCCGGGTGGGGCGAGTCTCACTGGAACGCTCCAGACACAGACAAGCGCGCGGCGGTGCCCTGCGGCTTTCCCCATTGCCCTGGAGGATTCATATATCTATGACCGCTTTAAATAGGCGACACACACTTTGAGCGCTGTGCGGTTTTCGGCGTAGAAAGCCGTTGGCCGTAGCCCGAGACGGCCTGCCCGCACCGGTCACGGGCGGCGGGATCCGCGCGCCGTTCCCCCTCTTTCCCCCTCTTTTCCACCTGGCCAGGCCGTCGGCACCTGGCATCGCCCTGGCCGGCTACCTCTGGGCGAAGAAGCTGTTCAACCGCGATCCCTCACGCTAACCGGCCCGCGGGCCGGCATCCGCCCCCGCGGATGCCGGTCGAGGTGATCGGGCGAAGCCGACGCCAGAGCCTCCGACGCCAAGGCCGCCGGTGGGGCAGAGCCTCGGTGGCAGAGCCTCGGTTTCAGGGCTCCGACGCCAGGGCCTCCGGTGGCAGGGACCTACCGGACGAACTTGCCGCGCACGTGCACCGGCACCCCGGTGCCCAGCAGTCCGGGCAGGATCGCCGCCACGTGCATCGGCAGCCGCACACAACCGTGGGAGGCCGGGGCCAGCGGCACCGACAGCGCCCCATGGAAGGCGATGCCGCCGTTGAAGAAGATCGGGTTGTACAGCTGGCCCAGGTAGGACTTGTGCCAGCCGCTCCTGCGCCAGGTCGTCTTGAAGTCGCCCGTCGGCGTGCGGGCGCTACCGCAGAACTTCTGGGTCTTGCCCTGCCAGGTGGCCGTCTCGCAGTACGGGATCCCGCTGCCCGACGAGGTGTGGCTGATCAGCTTCACCTGACCATCGACGTAGAGGACCATCACCTGCTGGGTGAGGTTGACCTCGACCCTGGTCGGCTTGCCGTTCGGCACCAGCACCTTCGGGGCGCGGGGAGCCTCTAGAGCGTTCCAGGTCCTCCTCGTCACGGTGCTGGTCGGCGAGATGCCGTTGACTTTCTGGAAGGCCCAGAGCGCGGTCAGGGTCGTCCCGCCGTACTGCCCGTCGAGCGTGCCGGGCTGATAGCCGAGTTCCTTCAACCTGGTCTGGAGCGTCTTGACCGCGCTGCCCTTCGCCCCGAGCCTGAGCGTCTGCCCCGGCGAGACGAACGCGGGTGCCGCCGCCTTCACCGCGGCGGCGGGCGCCGCAGCGGTGACGACCTGGGCGTTCGCGACGCCGAGAGACGACAGGAACACGGCCCCCGCCGTCGTCAGCGCGGCCACTCCAAGCTGCCGTCCAACCCCCACTAAAATCATCCCCTCATATCACTGAAGCCCAGACCACGGACCATAGCGCACCAACCTCTCACGCCCCGCCAACGGTTATGAAGCGGTAATCAATGGTCAACCTGTTTAGAGTGACCGCGTGCCAGAAAAGTTGCATCCAAACATCGAGAAGGTGGCCGCCGCCCTGAGAGAGCACGGCGTCACCGGCGAGATCGTCGTGTTCGCCGAGGCGGTCCCGACCGCGGCGGCCGCGGCCGCGCAGCTCGGCTGCGAGGTCGGCGCCATCGCCAACAGCCTGATCTTCAACGCGGACGGGGAACCGCTCCTCGTGCTCACCAGCGGCGACCACCGGGTGGACACCGGCCTGGTCGCGGAGACGATCGGCGCGGCGAAGGTGAAGCGGGCCACCCCCGACTTCGTCCGCGAGGCCACCGGCCAGGTCATCGGCGGAGTCGCCCCGCTGGGCCATCCCGCTCCGATCAGGACACTGGTCGACGTCTGGCTCGACAGGTACGAGGTGGTCTGGGCCGCCGCCGGTCACCCGCACACCGTCTTCCCGACCTCCTTCACCGAGCTCGTCCGCGTCACAGGCGGGATCCCGGCCAAGGTCGAGCGGTGAGCGTCGCCTGACAAGCCCGCGACAAACCCGCGACGGGGCCGCGCGGCCCGCGGCTCCGTCGGCGAGGGCGCAAGAAAACCCCGTCAACAGGCATGAAAAGTGCTAAACGTGTAAAAAATCCCGCAGGTCACTTCGGCACCTTTGGGCAGCCCTCACGATGTCGGCCCTGCTAGGGTGCGTTTCGTGATCGGACTGAGACGGGTGGGCCCCGCCGAGTTCACCGCGGGGCTCGACGCGGTCCTCGACATCTACACCGCGGCCATGCATCCGCCTGCCGATCAGCTCACGGGCCGGAAGGCGATCATGGGAAACCACGCCACCTACCCCGGGTTCACCTGCCTGTTCGCCGAGCGTGCCGACGGGAAGCCGGTTGGCGTCGCCTACGGCTTCCACGGCGAGCCCGGACAGTGGTGGCACGACGTCGTCCGCCGGGCCGTCACCGAACACAACGGGGTGCCCTGGGCGCGCGGCTGGCTCGGCGACGCCTTCGAGCTGGCCGAGATCCACGTCCATCCCGACTACCAGGACAAGGGCATCGGCCGGGCGATGGTCACCGGCCTGTGCGAGGGCCGCAGGGAGCGCACCGCCGTACTGTCGACTCGCGACCAGGCGACGGCGGCCCGCCACCTCTACCGCAGCGTCGGCTTCGTCGACCTGCTCACCCAGTTCGTCTTCCCCGGCGGCTACGAGCGCTATGCGATCGTCGGAGCCGTGCTCCCACTGGCGGGCGCCCCCGCCGCCGGGTAGAGCGGCGGATCAGGCCGTCAGCGAGGCCGCCCTCGGCGCGACGTCGAGGGCCTGGAAGACCTCGCGGGTCGCGCTGGAACGGTTGAAGGTGATGAAGTGGATGCCGGGCGCGCCCTCGTCGAGCAGGGTCTGGCAGAGCTCGGCGGCGTGCTCGATGCCCAGGCTGCGCACCGCGGCGGGATCGTCGGCGACGGCCTCGAACCTGGCCGCGACCTCTGGCGGGAACGGCGCACCCGACAGCTGCTCGGACCTGGCGATCGTGCTCATCTGGGTGACGGGCATGATGCCGGGGATGATCGGGGTCTCACAGCCCCTGGCGGCAACCCGGTCGCGCAGCCTGAGGTAGTCCTCGGCGCGGAAGAACATCTGCGTGATCGCGTAGTCGGCGCCCGCGCGGCACTTGCGCACGAAGTACTCGGTGTCGGCCTCGACCGAGATCGAGCGGGGATGCTTGTAGGGGAAGGCGGCGACGCCGACGCAGAAGTCACCGGACTGGCGGATGAGCCGGACCAGCTCCTCGGCGTAGAGCACGCCCTCGGGGTGGCGGACCCACTCCCCCATCACGTCGCCGGGCGGGTCGCCCCGCACGGCGAGGATGTTGCGCACACCCGCGCCGGCGAACCTACCGACCAGGTGGCGCAGCTCGCGCAGGGAGTGGTTGACGGCGGTGAAGTGGGCGACCGGGGTCAGCGTGGTCTCGTGGGCGAGCCGCTCGACGATCTCGACCGTGCGGTCACGGGTGCCGCCGCCCGCGCCGTAGGTGACCGAGACGAACGTGGGGCGCAGTGCCTCGAGCTCCCGGATGGCACGCCAGAGCTGCCGCTCTCCCTCGTCGGTCTTCGGGGGAAAGAACTCGAACGAGAACGACCGGCCACCGGCGGCGAGAAGCTCGCGGACGGTGGGCACGCGATCAGGAAAGATTGACGAGCGACCCAGAGCCATGTCCCTAGAGTACTGGCCGCTCCACGGAGCGCCACAACCGTGATCGACGTATTGTCGTCGCCTTCGGCATCCACGGGATCTCCGCGCGGCCTCCGCGGGACCTCCACTGGACCTCCACGAGGCCTCCACAGGCGGGTCCCTCTCGCCGGGCCGATAATCTCGGTGCATGACCGCTTCCGCAGCCGCCCTCGACACCATACGTTCCGAAGTGGATCGCTCTCTCAGGGAGTTCGTCGACCGGCAGCGTCCCCTGATCAGCGCGCCCGAGCTGGCCCCGCTGGTCGCCGCGGCCGAGGAGTTCCTCGCGGGCGGCAAACGGCTGCGGCCCGCGTTCTGCTACTGGGGCTGGCACGGCGCGGGCGGCGGCGACGACCCCGCCCTCTTCGCCGCCGCCGCCTCACTGGAGCTGCTTCAGGCCAGCGCCCTCGTGCACGACGACGTGATGGACGCCAGCGACCTGCGCAGGGGCATGCCGTCGGCGCACCGAAGGTTCCAGGCGATGCACGAGAAGGCGGGCTGGCGCGGCTCGGCGGAGCAGTTCGGGGAGGGGGCCGCCATCCTGCTGGGCAACCTGCTGCTCATCTGGTCAGGCGAGATGTGGCGCGGCAGCGGCCTGCCCCCCGCCTCGCTGGTCGCGGCCCAGCAGGTCCACGACCACATGCGCACCGAGCTGATGTGCGGGCAGTACCTCGACCTGCTGGAGCAGGCACACGGCGAGAACACCTTCGAGAGCGCGCTGCGGGTCGCCCTCTTCAAGAGCGGCAAGTACTCGGTCGAGCAGCCACTCAGGCTCGGCCTCGTGCTGGCGGCGCGGGCGCACGAGCCGTGGATCGACCGGCTCTGCGAGGAGTACGGCCGGTCCGTCGGCATCGCCTTCCAGCTCCGTGACGACATCCTCGGGGTGTTCGGCGACCCCGCGGAAACAGGGAAACCCGCGGGGGACGACCTTCGGGAGGGCAAGCGGACGATGCTCATCGCCCGCACGCTCGCTGCGGCCTCCCCCGTCCAGGCCAGGACGGTGAACGACACGCTCGGCGACCCCGACCTGAACGCGACCGGAGTCGACAGGCTGCGCCTGATCATCGAGGAGACCGGAGCGCTCACGGCGTGCGAGGACATGATCAAGAACTATGTCGACGACGCCCTGAGCTCACTGAGCGACGCCCCGATCACCCCGCAGGCCCGTACGGCCCTGGCCGAGCTGGCCGTGGCCGCGACGTCCCGCCGCACCTAGGTCCTGGCGGGACGTCCCGTCAGGACCTAGGTGCGGCCGGACCGGCCCGGCGGCCGGACATCGGTGCTCCGGCCACAGGCGAGAGGTCCGGCGACCGGCCGCCGGGGCCTCACCGCCCTGGTTGGACGGGCCCGGCGGCCAGGCGCCGCTTGAACTCCTCGGCCGCGGCCTTCGGGTCGTCGGCCTCGGTGATGGCCCGCACGACCACGACCCGGCGTACGCCGTACGACATGACCTCGTCCAGGTTGGACAGGTCGATGCCGCCGATGCCGAACCAGGGCCGCTCCGTGGCCAGCGCCGCCGCGTGCCTGAGCAGCGCGGGGCCGGGAGCGGTCCTGCCCGGTTTCGTGGGCGTCGGCCAGATGGGGCCGCAGCAGAAGTAGTCGACTCCCGGCTCGACGGCCGCGGCGGACGCCTCCTCGGGGGCGTGAGTGGAACGCCCGATGAGGATGTCGTCGCCGAGCATGTCGCGCGCGACCCGCACCGGCAGGTCGTCCTGGCCGAGGTGAAGCACGTCGGGGCGGGCGGCGTAGGCGATGTCGGCCCTGTCGTTGACCGCCAGCAGCCTGCCGTGGCGGTCGCACGCGTCGCGGAACACCTCGAGGAGGGCGAGCTCCTCCCGTGCCTCAAGACCCTTCTCGCGCAGCTGGACGATGTCAACGCCGCCCGCCAGGGCGGAGTCGAGGAAGTCCGCCAGGTCTCCCCGGTCGCGACGCCCGTCGGTGCAGAGGTAGAGACGTGCGTCAGAAACCGAGTGCCTGGGCACGTCTCTTGACCTCGGTGTGGCGGCCCGCGACGATCGCGTCCACCGGGGACCCGGGAAGGGTCTCGTCTGGAGTGAACAGCCAGCGGAGCGACTCGACGTCGTCATATCCGGCGTCGAGCAGCACGGTGAGCGTGCCCGGCAGCCCCTTGACGACGTCGTCCTTCGCGAGGAACGCGGCGGGAACCTGTGGCTCGCCCCCGCCCCTTCGCACTCCGATGAGCTTGCGGTCCTTGAGAAGTTGCTTTGCGCGACCGGCGCTGAGGTTGAGCCTTCTGGCCACCTCGGTCAGGGTGAGCCACTCGCCCACCAGCTGGTCGGTCTCCCGGTCGATCTGCGCAACAGAAAGCGTCACGAATCCACCACTACCACATCGTGCCCTTCGCCAAACACCTGGCGGCGAGGTTACGCCGCCGTGCAGTCGCGCAACGCTACCGCAGGGTCGGCCAGGCGATCGACGGCGAGGCGCTGACCGCCCTCGATGAGACGACGTCCCTGGAGCAGGTCGCGGGGGCGGTTCACCGCGAGCACGGCGGCCAGCCTGCCGTCCTCGCCCACCCAGCAGGCTCCCCACTTGGCGTCGGCGGCCGGGTCGCCGCGCAGGACGAGGCGCTCGCCCTCGTGGTGTCCGGCATACTGCACCATGTGCCCGAACTGCTCCGACCAGAAGTAGGGAACCGGGTCGTAGACCGCGTCGCCGCCCATGAGCGCGGCCGCGGCCACCTCGGGGGCGCCGAGCGCGGTGTCCCAGTGCTCGACGCGCAGGCGGCGGCCGTACCGGCGCGACCACCAGGCGGCGCAGTCGCCGACGGCGACCACGCCGGGTATCGAGGTGCGCAGGTGCTCGTCGGTGACGACTCCGTTGCCGAGTTCGATGCCGGAGCCCGCGAGCCACTCGACGGCGGGCCGCACGCCCACACCGGTGACGACCACGTCGGCCTCGATCCTGGATCCGTCGGCCATGGTGAGGCCGTCGTGGTCGACGGAGGCGACCGGGACACCCAGGCGCAGACCGACGCCCGCCTGGCCGTACCAGCAGGCGGTGTGCGCGCCGACGGGACCGAGGGCCGCCGACAGCGGCTGGCCCGCCGCCTCGACGACGGTCACCTCGCAGCCCGCCCTGCGGGCGGCGGTCGCGACCTCGGCACCGATCCAGCCCGCGCCGATGACGGCGACGCTGCTGCCCGCGACGAGCCGGGCACGGAGCTCGAGCGCGTCGTCGATGGTGCGCAGCACGTACTGCGCGCCGTCGCCACGCAACCGGATGGGGCGGGCACCGGTGGCGATGACCAGCCCGTCGTAGGCGATCTCGCCCTCCGTGGTCTCCACCACGCCGGGACGCAGCCCCTTTGCGGCCACACCCGCGTGGAAGTCGACCTCCAGGGCGTCGAGATCGGAGTCGACGATCGTGGAGTCGGTCTCGCCCAGCAGGACGGACTTCGACAGCGGAGGGCGGTCGTAGGGACGGTGCGCCTCCTCGCCCATCAACGTGATCGTGCCGGCGAACCCTCGGGCTCGTAACGCCTCGACACTGCGCACGCCGGCCAAGCCGGCGCCAACCACCACGACATGATTCACAACTCACGAGCCTAAGCGGCCAGGCCGATCCTCTGCCATTAGCTGTTTGATAACGAAAACGGTATTTAGCTCGCATCCAACGCAGTGAGGGTGTTCTCCCAGCCTTAAGGTAGGAGCGAACAGACGCGCGGGAGCCCGGAACGCATCGGGCTGAGAGGAGGGCTACGGAGCGACGAGGGTCGAAGCGAGCCAGTTGACGTGCGAGAACACCGTGCCGGATGGCACGGGAACAGCACGGATCCCGGCGGCGGCGATCCCAGGCGCGACCGTAAGCGGGCCCTCGACCGCCACGAACCTGATCCGGGTCATGCCGGCGAAGGGAGCGGAGCACGAATGTCACACCACTTCGACGTACTCGTCATCGGCGGGGGCGTCGCCGGGCTTTCCGTGGCGTGGCGCGCAGCCAGGCGGCACATGCGGGTCGCCGTGGTCGATCCCGCTCCGGGCTCCGGGGCCTCACACGCGGCCGCGGGCATGCTGGCGCCGGTCAGCGAGGCGACCTACACCGAGGAGCCCCTCCTGCGTCTCGGCCTCGCCTCCCTCGCGAGGTGGCCCGCCTTCGCCGCCGACCTCCGCGAGGACAGCGACCTCGACATCGACTACCGCGCCGACGGGACGCTCGACGTCGCCTTCGGCGCGGACGACCTGACCGCGCTGGACGAGCTGGCGGCGTTCCTCGACAAGCTCGGGCTGCCCGCGGAGCGCCTCACCGGGCGCGAGTGCCGCCGCCTTGAGCCGATGCTCGCGCCGTCGGTGCGCGGCGGCCTGCTGGCGGGCGAGGACGCCTGGGTCGACCCGAGAAGGGTCGTCAGGGCGCTGCTGGCCGCGCTGGCACGCCGGGGCGGCGCGCTGGTGCGCTCCCGCGTGGCCGGGCTCGAGACGGACGCGGGAACGGTCGGCGGAGTACGGCTGGCGACCGGCGAGACCATCGGCGCCTCCCGGGTCGTCCTGGCCGCCGGAGCCTGGTCGGGAACGCTGGAGGGGCTGCCGCCGGAGGCGGTTGTGCCGGTGCGGCCGGTCAAGGGGCAGATCATGCGGCTGCGTTCCCCCTCGCCGATCCTGCGGCGCTGCGTGCGCGGCGTGGTGCACGGCTCCTCCGTCTACCTGGTGCCGCGCGGCGACGGCGAGGTGGTCGTCGGGGCGACCCAGGAGGAGATGGGTTTCGACACCCGGGTGACGGCCGGGGGGCTGTGGGAGCTGCTGCGCGACGCGCGGGAGCTCGTCCCCGGCGTCACCGAGCTCGAGATGGCCGACGTGGTCGCGGGCCTGCGCCCTGGAACCCCGGACAACCTGCCGCTGGTCGGCCCCACGACCCTGCCGGGCCTCTCGCTGGCCACCGGCCACTACCGGGGCGGGGTCCTGCTCGCGCCGCTCACCGCCGACCTCTTCCTCGACGAGTTCCTCGACGAGGCGGACGGCGAGCTGTCGGCGATCTGCTCTCCACTGCGTTTCCAGGAGCATCGATGAACGTGACGATCAACGGCGCCGCTCACGAGCTGCCCCCAGGGGCGACCGTGACGCAGGCCGTGCAGAGGTTGACCGAGATCAGGAGCGGCGTGGCCGTCGCGGTGAACGACGAGGTCGTCTCGCGCGGCGCGTGGGACTCGACGCCGCTCGCCGAGGCGGACCGGGTCGAGGTGCTCACCGCGGTGCAGGGAGGGTGAAGGACATGAACGACGATCTGCTCCTCGGGGGGGAGAAGTTCTCCTCCCGGCTCATCATGGGCACCGGGGGTGCTCCCTCGCTGGACGTTCTGGAGCAGGCGCTGGCCGCCTCCGGCACCGAGCTGACCACGGTCGCGATGCGGCGCCTCGACCCGTCGGCGCGGGGTTCCGTGCTCGACGTGCTGAGCAGGCGCGGCATCAAGGTCCTGCCGAACACCGCGGGCTGCTTCACCTCGGGTGAGGCGGTGCTGACCGCGAGGCTGGCCAGGGAGGCACTGGAGACGAACTGGGTGAAGCTGGAGGTCATCTCCGACGAGCGCACCCTGCTGCCCGACCCCATCGAGACCTTCGACGCCGCGGAGCGGCTGGTCGCCGACGGCTTCGTGGTGCTGCCCTACATCGGCGACGACCCGGCCCTGGCCCGCAGGATGGAACAGGCGGGCTGCGCGGCGGTGATGCCGCTCGGCGCGCCGATCGGCTCGGGGCTGGGCATCAGGAACCCGCACAACATCGAGCTCATCGTGGAGTCGGCGAACGTGCCGGTGATCCTGGACGCCGGGATCGGCACCGCCAGTGACGCGGCGCTGGCGATGGAGCTCGGCTGCGACGCGGTGCTGCTGGCGACCGCGGTGACCAGGGCACACCGGCCCGACCTGATGGCCCAGGCCATGCGTTCCGCGGTCGTCGCGGGCCGCCTGGCCAGGTCCGCGGGACGAATCCCCCGCCGCCGCTACGCCGAGGCGTCCTCTCCCATGGTTCCGTAGAAAACAGCCAACTTCTCCGCATCGGTTTCGAACACGGCGACCCTGTGAGCGCCAAATCGCCCGTAAACTCTGCCGGGTGGACACGACGCTTACGGATCCCCTGGTCGGGAAACTCCTCGACGGGCGTTACCGCGTCGAGTCCCGGATCGCCCGGGGCGGGATGGCGACCGTATACCTGGCTCTGGACGTCCGGCTCGACCGCACGGTCGCCGTGAAGGTGATGCATCGCTCCCTCGCCGAGGACCCCACCTTCGTGCGCAGGTTCATCGGCGAGGCCAAGTCGGTGGCGAGCCTGTCGCACCCGAACGTGGTGCACGTCTTCGACCAGGGCACCGACGGAGGCAACGTCTACCTGTCGATGGAGTACGTGCCGGGACGCACCCTGCGCGACGTGCTCCGCTCACGGGGCAGGCTGCCGGCTCGCGAAGCCCTGGAGGTCATGATCCCGGTGCTCGCCGCGCTGGGCGCCGCCCACCAGGCCGGGCTGATCCACCGGGACGTCAAACCGGAGAACGTGCTGCTCGCCGACGACGGACGGATCAAGGTCGTCGACTTCGGCCTGGCCCGTGCGATCGAGGCGACGAACCAGACGCGCACGGGTGTCATGATCGGCACCATCGGCTACATGTCGCCGGAACAGGTGACCTCCGGTGCCGCGGACGCCCGCAGCGACGTCTACTCGGCCGGGATCATGCTGTTCGAGCTCGTCACGGGGCGCCAGCCGTACGAGGGCGAGACCCCGATGTCGGTGGCCTACCGGCACGTGCACGACACGGTGCCCGTGCCCTCCGCGCTGCTGCCGGGCACCCCGCCGCCGCTGGACGCGCTGGTGGCCCAGGCGACGGCGCGCGACCCCGCGATGCGCCCTGCGGACGCGACCGCGCTGCTGGTCGCCGCGGTCGAGGCGCACCGGACGCTGCCCAGGGACAGCGGTCCCGCGCCCGCCGCCCCCACCGGGCCTCAGCAGGGCCCCGCCGCCGCGCCCGCCGCGGTCAACGCCAACCACACCCTGATCCAGCCGCGCGGCGACCTGCTCACCGGCCCGGCCGCCGATCTGAACCCGCCCGTCCCCAAAGCGCGGAGCGGTTTCAGGCCGAACTGGTTCGTGGTCTCCCTGGCCGTGGTGATGGTGGTCGCGGTCGGGGTAACCGGCTGGCTGTTCTCCCAGAACACCTCGATCACGGTGCCCGTGCTCGTCGGCAAGAACATCAAGGTCGCCGAGAGCGAGGCCAGAGGGCTCGGGTTCCTCGTCGAGATCGGCAAGCCGGAGAACGACGAGAAGGCGCAGAAGGGCAACGTGATCCGGACCGAGCCGGTGGCGGGCACAGAGACGGACAAGCAGGCCAAGCTCGTCCTGATCGCCTCCGACGGCCCGAAGCGGATCGCCGTGCCCAACGTGGTCGGCATGAGCGAGGCCGAGGCCAGGTCGAAGCTGGCCGAGGCGGGACTGACCGTCGACGACGTCAAGAAGCAGCCCAGCGACACCGTGCCCCGCGGGCAGGTGATGCGGACCGTCCCCGCCGTGGGGAACCGGGTCAGGGAGGGCAGCAAGGTCGACCTGATGATGAGCGCGGGCCTCGTCGCGCCCGATGTCAGGGGCATGCCCCGCGACCAGGCCGACGCCTTCCTGCGCGGCGCGGGATTCCTGCCCGAGTTCGTCGAGCAGACCGACACCGCCCAGCCCTGCACGGTCATCGCCCAGGACCCGCAGCCGAACGCGGAGACCGACAAGGGGGCGGCCATCAGGCTGACCCTGTCGCTGTGCAACAACCCCCAGTGGCACTGGCCCTGGGAGATCAACAACAACACCGTGCCCGGTGACAACAGCCCAGGACAGACCCTCGTCATCGTCCCCAACGTGATGTTCAAGGACGTCAAGGCGGCCCGCGAGGAGTTGCGCGCCGCGGGGATGAAGGTGAGCGTGCGCAAGGGGATGGGCAGAGGCAGGGTCCTGGCCCAGCGCCCGCCCGGTGGCCAGCAGGTCCCGTCCGGCACCGAGGTGACCCTCTGGCACTGACCGGGAACCCGCGGCCCCCGGAGGTCAGGCGCCGCTGAGGAAACCGTGCAGGCGGACGCGGGCGAGGCCCCCGTCGGGGTGAATGTCCACCCTGACGTGGGTCGCCACGGGGGCGTCCTCGATGCGGAAGCGGTGCGGGGTGTCCGGCTGCAGGCGGGTCCTGGGCAGCAGTTCGAACCAGGTCTCCCCATCCGCGGTGCCACTGAGGGAGACCTCGGCAGGAGCGTTGAAGAGCAGGTTGGCCGTGTCGATCTCGGCGAGCTTGACGACGCCCGGGCCCGCGAGGCCTCGGTCCAGACGGCCGTCAGGCCGAGCTGGAGGGAGGAGATCCCGCCCCAGGCCGCGGCGAAGTCGGGCACCTTCAGCTCGGGGGGCGAAGGCGAGTGGTCGGAGACGACGCAGTTCAGGACGCCGTCCGTGAGCCCTCGCCAGAGTTCGTCGCGGTTGGCCGAGGAGCGGATCGCCGGGCAGCACGGTCCTGCGGGACCGGATGACCGGGTCCGCCATGTCCTGCTCCCGCATGTCTTCCTCCTTCGGTACCGGTAGGACCTTGGTGCCCGTCAGAACGCCCACGTCAGAACGCCCGGGTCAGAACGCCCGGGTCAGAGACGCGTCTGTGCGATGGTGCGTGCGAGCCGTTCGAGCAGCGGCCCGGCCTCGGACACGCACAGGGCCCGGTCCGGCTCGATGTCGGTGAGCGCGTACGCGGCGGTGATGCCCGCGGCGGCCAGCTCCTCCTCGCCGAGGGCGCGCAGCCCGCACACCGCGACGACCGGGACCCCCGCCTTCGCCGCGGCGGCCGCGACCCCGGCGGGGGCCTTGCCGCGCAGGGTCTGCTCGTCGAGCGCCCCCTCGCCGGTGATGACGAGGCGGGCGCCCTCAATCCGCTCGTGGAAGCCGAGCAGGTCGAGCATGTACTCGATGCCTGGCCTGAAGTCGGCCCGCAGGAAGGCCAGGGCGGCGAAGCCCGTTCCCCCCGCCGCGCCCGCGCCCGGCTGGGCCGCGACGCCCATGGGACGGACCACGCCGTCGTGCTCGATGGCGCCGAGCAGGCCGTGGGTGTGCGCGGCGACGGCGGCGAGCCTGGCCAGAGCCCGCTCCAGGAGCTCGACGTCCTCGGGGCTCGCGCCCTTCTGCGGGCCGTAGACGGCGGCGGCGCCGTACGGGCCGAGCAGGGGGTTGTCCACGTCGCCCGCCACGACGAATTCGACGTCGCCCACGGCGGCGAGCCCGGACTTGTCGATCTTCTCCAGGCCGCGCAGGGCCGCGCCACCGTCCGGCAGCTCCTGCCCGTCGGCGTCCAGGAAGCGAACGCCGAGGGCCCGCATCATGCCCGTGCCGCCGTCGGTCGAGGCGCTGCCGCCGAGGCCGAGCACGATCCGCCGCGCGCCGCGCCGTATGGCGTCGGCGATCAGCTCGCCGGTGCCGTACGTGGTCGCGGTGAGCGGCGCGAGCCCGGCGCCCCCTTCCCCGTCGGCCGGCAACCTTCGCAGGCCGGACGCCTCGGCCAGTTCGACGACCGCGGTCGGCCCGTGCTCGCCCGCCCCGGCGTCGCGCCAGGCGTACGCGGCACGGACCGGGTTCCCCGCGGGACCGGTGACGTCGGCCTCGACGCGGGTTAACCCGGCCGCGACGGCCGCCTCGACGGTGCCGTCACCGCCGTCCGCGACGGGCAGCTCGACCGTGGCGACGCCGGGGCCGAGCCCCCGCGCCACGTGCGCCGCGACCTCGGCCGCGGTCAGTGACCCCTTGAACTTGTCCGGGGCGATGACGACGTGGCCCGACGACTGAGACAACCCTGCTCCCTGATGTGAAAGGCACGCCCGCCCCTCCTACGGGCGGACGGCGGCGCGTGCCGGGGTCCGGCGAGATGAAGGACCATCATCACACCTGCCCCGAGGACGCCGCCTTGCGGGCGGCGGCGAGCCGTACGGCGTCGAGGATCTTCTCGTAGCCGGTACAGCGGCACAGGTTGCCCGCCAGGGCCTCGCGGATCTCGTCGTCGGAGGGCAGCGCGATCCGCTCGATCAGGTCGTGGGCCTGCACGAGGAGGCCGGGGGTGCAGAAGCCGCACTGTACGGCCCCGCACTCGATGAAGGCCTCCTGGAGCGGGTCGAGCCGGTCGCCCTCGGCGAGTCCCTCGACGGTGCGGGTGAGCAGTGCGGGGTCGAGCCCGGCGTCCCAGTCGAGCTCGGCCGCGAGGAACTCCTCGGCGGCCGTCGCCCTGCGCGGCGTCGGGGCGGCCGAGCCGATGCCGGTGCCGACCCGCCGCTCGCCGGGATGGAGCGCGATCGCGAACGAGCAGACGGCGATCACCATGGCGTTGCGGGTGCCCACCTTCGAGAAGTACTGCGGACCGCCCGCCGGTCGCATCCAGAACGCCCTGATCAGCTCGTCGGCTTCAAGGGCGCTCCGCTTGACGCCGAGGTAGAACTCGCCCGCCGGGATCATCCGCACGCCGCGGGCGGCGGACTCGACCTCGACGACGGCGTCCCCGGCGAGCAGCGGCGGATGGCTGTCGCCCGCGGGCGAGGCGGCGCCGAGGTTTCCGCCGACGGTGCCCCGGTTGCGGATCTGCGGTGAGCCGACCGTGCGCGCGGCCTGCGCCAGGCCGGGCAGCGCGTCCCCCAGCTCGGTGATCACCCGCGTGTACGAGACGCCCGCGCCGACCCGCAGCCTGCCGTCCTCCTCCAGGCTCCAGCGGCCGAGCTCGGCGACCCGGTTCAGGTCGAGCAGCGCGGCCGGGCGGCGGACGTCGAAGTTCAGCTCGACCATCATGTCGGTGCCGCCCTGGATGGGAGCCGCCTCCGGCCGCGAGGCCTTCGCCTCCAACGCCTCCGCCCACGTGGCGGGCCGCAGGAAGTCCATCGTCACTCCCAGGCGAAACCGGCGCCGGGGGCGGCGGCGTCGAGCACGGTGCCCTCGATCAGCCCGTACGGGCGGTCGGCCGCGTAGAACACCTCGTTCGGGTTGTCGAGCCCGAACGGCGTCAGGTCCACCAGGAAGTGGTGCTTGTTCGGCATCGCCAGTCGCACCTCGCAGATCTCCCCGCGGGTCTCCAGCACCCGCCTGCCCATCGCGTAGAGCGTCTGCTGCAGCGACAGGCTGTGAGTCCCGGCGAACGCCTCCAGGAGGCATCGCCGTACCTCACTGTATGACGTGCCGAAACACCCCTCCGCCGACAGGTGCCGCCACCGGGCGGAGACGGCGGTCGCCAGGACGCGGTCGTGGGTCGGCGCCAGGGTGGTGTACTCATCGCGGATGAATCCGGAGAACTCCGAGCCGGTCGAGTTGAGCACGACCAGGTCCTCCAGGCCCGAGGTCACGGTGGTCCCGCCGTCCCGGTCGTGGTGGACGACACAGGTGCGCACCTCCCCGCCGGAGCGGACGAAGGAGTGCCGCTCGCCGGGTGGCCTCGAGTCCTCTCCCTCCCCGATGCGGTCCCAGAAGTACTCCTCGATCTCCACGCGGGCATGGTGGATCGACGGCTGGGAGTCCACGTAGTGGCGGGCCAGCAGGAGCGCGAAGTCCTCGATCTGGTCGACGCCGTGCTTCCTGGCGAGGGCGTAGACGGTGTTCTTCTGCGTGTCCGTCGGCAGGACGGCGGCGTTGTCGCCGGTCAGGTGGGCCTCCTCCATGGCACCCGAAAGCGCGGAGCTGACGTTGACGTCCTTGATGTGGTGGACGCCGCCGTCCCTGACGACGCGGACGAGCCTGGTCTCCGCCTTGCCGTAGCGGTTGGGTCCGAGAACGACGGTCATGCCTAACTCCCCCGGTAGGTCGAATACGCGAACGGGCTCAGCAGCAACGGCACGTGACAGTGCTCGCCGGGGTCGCCGACCGAGAAGTCGACCGAGACCTCCGGATAGAAGGTCTCCGTGGCACGGGCCGCGAAATAGCCGCCGGTGTCGAAGACCAGCCGGTTGGCGCCCGCTCCCGGCGTCCATCCGCCGATCCGCCCCTCCGCGTCGGTGACTCCCTCGGCCAGCACCTGTCCCGCGTGCTCAAGCCGTACGGCGACGCCCGCGGCGGGCCTGCCGAGCGCGGCGTCCAGGACGTGTGTGGACAGACTCATGCGATCATCTCCAGCGCCTCCAGCAGCTTGGCCAGGCGCAGCCGGGTGATCCCGGCCAGCTCGGCGAGCACCGCCCGCCCCGCGCCCTCGACGCTCGACTGCTCGTTCATGGACCAGGACGATTCCCTGCCGGGTGTGCGGCCGGCGTTGGCCCCACGCTCTCCGATCCGGGGGTGGGCGGCCAGCGCCAGCCTCACGTCCGGCCAGGCCAGGCCGCGCACGACGGCGTCCGCGGTTGCGGCGAGCTCCGCGGGATCGCGGTAGGGGCGCCGCGCGGCGACGTCGCGGGCGAAGACCGGGCAGGCGCAGCACGCCAGCAGCTCGGTCTCGGCCGCGGCCGCGCCGAGCGCGTTGAAGACCGCCAGCCCCGCCTCCGCGGGGTTCACGTTGGGCATGTGAGCAGTACACACACCGGGGCCGCAAAGGATCCAGCAGCGAGAACTCCCAAGTGGGACAAAGGTTTTCCCCTCGTTTTCGTGTCATGCTCCAAAGCGGGCGCCGACGACCGGGGCTTGCGGGCGACGCCGGGCGGGCATGAGAGGGCGCAGGACGGCACGAGATGGGCCGAGAGGTGGCGGAACGGCCCGCGTGCGCCGGGTCGGGGCTGCGCCGTGGCCAGGCCGGTCGCAGGCCGTGACACCTAAACTGGTTCCACCATGACTTCTCTTTCCCTCATCGGCGGACACGTCTCCGTCACCGGTGGCCTGGCCAAGGGCGGTCTGCAGGCCGCCTCGGACATCGGCGCCGAGATGATCCAGGTGTTCGTCACCAACCCGCGTGGCTGGGCGCTCGCCGCGGGCGACCCCGTCCAGGACGTCAGGCTGCGCGAGTCGGGCATGCTCTCCTTCGTGCACACGCCGTACCTCGTCAACATGGGCTCCCCCAGCGTGGAGACGCTGGAGAGATCGGCGGCCACCGTACGGCACTGCCTGCTGCGCGCCCACGCGATCGGCGCCAGGGGGGTGGTCGTCCACACCGGGTCCGCGGTGACCCAGTCCCGCGACGACGCCCTGCGCCAGTTGCACGAGCACCTGCTCCCGCTGCTGGAGGAGATCCCCGAGGACGGCCCCGACCTGCTGCTCGAACCGATGGCGGGCCAGGGCGCGATGCTCTGCGCGACCGTCCAGGATCTGGAGCCCTATCTCGCGGCCCTCGACTGGCACCCGAAGGCGGGCGTCTGCCTGGACACCTGCCACGCCTTCGCGGCGGGTCACGACCTGTCGACCGCCGCGGGGGTCGGCGAGACCCTCGACGCCCTGCACGCGATCGCCCCGGGGCGGCTCAGGCTGATCCACGCGAACGACTCGAAGGACGTGTGCGGCTCCAAGAAGGACCGGCACGAGAACATCGGCGCCGGTCACATCGGCGCCCTGCCCTTCGGCGCCCTGATGCGCCACCCGGTGGCCGCCGGGCTGCCGCTCTGCATCGAGACCCCCGGCCCGGCGGCCAAGTACCGCGAGGACATCGAGACGCTGAAGAAGCTCCGCGACGCTCCTGCGGTGTGACGGGACGTCCGCCGCTCGCAATCCGGCCGCCCCCGTGTGGCCGGATCACGGTCAGACCCGCGGGTCAGCGCGGACGTCCCGTCACACCGGAGACCGCCGGGCCCCTCCCCCGGTGTTCAGGGGCCCGGCAACGGGTGACCACGCGTTCAGGTCACCCAGGGACTCCGCGCACCAGGTCTTTTCGAGCCTCTCGGCTCTGTCCCCCCCTGGTGCGGCGGGTTCGGCTCTCCGATGTACGGAACACTAGAGGGGCACTCCAGGAGCGACTCGCCCTTTTTCGACCAGCGCGCCTAACGGTCCGTAGCTGTCGATGTACGGAGAGTGCCGACGCGACGAGCGGCCGACCGCGGACGACGAGCGGTCGGCACCCACGGCGGGAAGGCCACCTACTCCTCGCCGGAGAACCTCTCCCAGGCGGACTGACGCGCCATGCCCAGGGCCGCGCCGATCCTGGCCCAGGTGACCCCACGCCGACGCAGCCGGTCGACCCAGGCCTGCAGGTCGGCCTCGACCCTGGCGCTCGCCGCCGCGACACGGGGCAGGTGGTCGAGGATCTCCTCGTCGGTCATGCCGTCCGGCCAGGGAATCTCGGGGACGTCCCCGCCCTCCTGGGCGGCCGGCGCCTCCGGTGCCTCCGGGGCCGCCCCCGGCTTCAACACCTCGGCGATGATGGTGTTGCAGAGGTCCACACAGTGGTTGCAGATGTACACGCCGGGACCGGCGATCACCTTCTCCACCTCCGACTTGGACTTGGCGCAGAAGGAGCAGTGAATTTCCTGCTCGGCGAGCGACGTCGCGGACATGCGACCCTCCAGACCAATGACTGTCAGGCCCACCCTGACAGATCTTGCCGTGAGCCTACGACGTCAGGCACAGCCTGACAAGTTCGCGACGCTCCGGAACGCCCGCCCTCGCAGGAGCGAGCAAACCCAAAAAAGGCATGGAGCAATAAAACGGTCACAGCCAAACAAGCGGAGCAGGTCACCGGCGGGCCCGTCCGCGGCCTCACGGAACGCGCGCGACCGCGCCGGTGACTGCCGGTAACCTCCAGTGACCTCCGGCGAGTGCGGCTACCTGAGCGCGCCCGAGGACGGCGGGCGATCCTGGAGCTGACGAACGAGCTGTTCGCGGACCCGCCGGGTGTGGCGGCGGCTGACCGGCAGCGTCTCCGCGCCCACCCGCAGCGTCACCCGCCCCCCGTCGAAGTTCAGCTCGCTCACGTGCCGCGCGGAGACCAGCGTGCTGCGGTGCACCCGGATGAAGCCTGAGGCCGCCCAGCGCCGCTCCAGCGCGGCCAGCGACATGCGCACCAGGTAGTTGCCGTCCACGGTGTGCAGCCGTACGTAGTCGCCCTTCGCCTTGGCGAACCTGACCGCCTGCTGGGCCACGAACCTGGTCCTGCCTCCCAGCTCGACCGGGATGACGTCGTCGATCTCGGGCTCGCCGGTCGCGGAGGCCGCGCACTCCAGGCGGCGTACGGCCTCCGCCAACCGGTCGGGCCTGACGGGCTTGAGCAGGTAGTCGACCGCCTCCAGCTCGAAGGCCTGGACGGCGCAGTCCTCGTGGGCGGTGACGAACACCAGCCGGGGAGGATTGGGGAAGCCGCCGATGAGGCGGGCCAGGTCGAGGCCGTCGAGGCCCGGCATCCTGATGTCGAGGAAGACGCCGTCGAGCCGCTCGCCCGCCCCGATCATCTGCACCAGGTCCTGCAGCGCGTTCACCCCGCCGGAGGCGGTGGAGACGTGCTCGATGCGGGGATCCTGGCGCAGAAGGTAGGCCAGCTCCTCCAGCGCGGGGACCTCGTCGTCAACCGCCAGGACTCGCAACATGGCCCCACGCTGCCCTCAAACCACGCCCGTCGCAAGAGGCGGGACGACTTCACGTAATGATATGACTACAAAGAGCTATGAGCGCGAGGAGAGCTTCGGCAGGCGCAGGCGCACCTTGGTGCCCGCGCCCGGCGCGGTCTCGACCACGAGGCCGTACCCCTCACCGTAGATGTGGCGCAGCCGCACATCCACGTTGGCCAGACCGATCCCGCCCTCGCCCCGCTCGCCGCGGGAGTCGTCGTCGAGCAGCAGCCTGACCCGTTCCGGATCCATGCCGAGCCCGTCGTCCTCGACACTGACGTGCGCCTCCGAGCCCGCGTCCGAGACCAGCACCCGCACCTCGCCACACCCGCCGGTGGTGGCCATGCCGTGCTTGATGGCGTTCTCGACGAGCGGCTGCAGGCACAGGAAGGGCACCGGCACGGACAGCACCTCGGGGGCGACCTTGACGGTGAAGCGGAGCCGCTCGCCGAACCTGGCCCGTTCCAGGAGCAGGTAGCGGTCGACGCAGTGCAGCTCGTCGGCCAGGGTGGTGAAGTCCCGCTCGCGGCGCAGCGCGTATCTGGTGAAGTCGGCGAAGTCCATCAGCAGCTCGCGGGCCCGCTCGGGGTCGGTGCGGACGAACGAGGCGATGGTCGTCAGCGAGTTGTAGATGAAGTGCGGGGAGATCTGCGCGCGCAGCGCCCTCGTCTCCGCCTCCATCGCGCGCCGCCTCGAGGAGTCGAGCTCTGCCAGCTCAAGCTGGCAGGAGACCCAGCGGGCCACCTCGGTGACGGTTCTGACCAGCGCCGGGCCGACCGAGGCGTCGTAGGCGGCCAGCGCGCCCACGACCCGCCCGTCGACGGTGAGCGGGACGACCACCGCGCCCCTGATCACGCACCCCGGCGTGCCGCAGGCGAGGGCGTGCCCGGTCACCACCCGCGGCCTGCCCGAGGACAGCACGGAGCGGGCATGGCCGGGAGCGTGGTCCCGCTGACAGTCCTCCTCACCGTCCCAGGCGAGCATGCCGTCCGCGTCCGTCACCGCGATGGCGCCCGCGCCCAGCAGTGCGCGCAGGTGACGGATCGCCTTGCGGGCGGAGTCGCGGGTCAGGCCCGCGCGCAGGGAAGGGGCCGCCAGCGCGGCGACGTGCAGGGTGGCGAAGGTGGCCTCGTCGGGCAGGCCGCCCAGATGGCGAGGGGAGACAGGGCGACGGCCCGACAGAACGAATCCCAGGAGAGTCCTGACGGCGCAGAGCAGCGCCCAGACACTGGTCGACATGCGGGAAACCGTAGTCAACCCCGCCTGTCAATCAGGCAAGAACGCCGATCACGGCGGCCCTTCACCCGGTTCCTCCTGATAGGAGTAGCGCTGCTCACGCCATGGGTCGGCGATGTTGTGATAGCCGCGTTCCTCCCAGAAGCCACGCCTGTCCTCGACGAGGTACTCGATGGCGCGCACCCACTTGACGCTCTTCCAGGCGTAGAGGTGGGGCACCACGACCCGGACGGGGAACCCCCGCTCGGGAGCGATCGGCTTGTCGTCCAGCTCGAGGGCGAACAACGTGTGCGGGCGGGCGAAGTCGCTCATCCGCACGTTGGCGCTGTAGCCGTACTCGGCCCAGATCATGACGTGCCTGACGTCGGGGGCGGGCGGGACCAGCTCCATCAGCGTGGCGGCCGAGACGCCGCTCCACTCGTTTCCCATGATCGAGAACTTGGTGACGCAGTGGAAGTCCGCGATGACCGCGGTGCGCGGCAGCTCGGAGAACTGCTGCCAGGTGAAGCTGCGCGGCTCTCCCGAGGCGGTCGCCCCCATGACCTGGAACTGCCACGTCGCAGGCCGGAACGTGGGCACCCGCCCGTAGTGGATCACCGGGCGTCCACGGGGAACGTACTGGCCTGGAGGCAGGCGAGTCTCCTCCCGCGGAGGTTCCGACCGCTCCACCATCACTCCCCTCACCGTCGCGCCCCGATCACACGGGGCAATCCTGCCATCGCACGTCCGGCGTCGTCGCGGCGGCCACCTGGTAAGGCCCCTCCGCCCCTCCCCGTCGCCCCCATCGGACCCCATCGGACCCCTGTCGCCCCTCCGCCGCCCCTCTGTCCGCCCCCTCCGACGCCCCGTGTCTCCGGCGCACCGAAACCGGGACGGTCCCGGGCCGATTCAACGGCGTGTCTCCGTGGTGCGCTACTATTTGCCGCGATGCGTACTGCGTTCTGGTTTTGGTATGGCGACGGACCCGTGGGTCGGACCGTTCGCCACCAGGTGCTGCGCTAAACACCAGGCGAATGAGAAGGCCCCGGGTCCGAAAAGGACCCGGGGCCTTCTCGTTTTCACGGATCTTTCACCGAACGATCAAAGGAGAGACATGGTCATCGTCATGGGCCCAGACGCCACACAGGGCGATATCGAGGCGATCGTGGAGATCATCGGCACGGCGGGCGGCGACGCGTTCGTCAGCCGGGGCGTGAGCCGCACGATCATCGGCCTGGTGGGCGACGTGGCCCAGTTCACTGCGCTCAACCTGAAGGCCATGCGCGGGGTCGCCGGGGTGATCCGGGTGACGGCCCCCTACAAGCTCGTGAGCCGGGACAACCATCCCGAGCGGTCCACGGTCAGAGTCGGCGGCGTGCCGATCGGCCCCGGCACGGTCACCCTGATCGCGGGACCGTGCGCGGTCGAGACACCGCAGCAGACGCTTGAGGCGGCGGAGATGGCCAAGGCCGCGGGGGCGACCCTGCTGCGCGGCGGCGCGTACAAGCCCCGCACCTCGCCCTACGCGTTCCAGGGCCTGGGCGAGGCGGGGCTGCGCATCCTCGCCGACGTACGCGAGCAGACCGGGCTTCCCGTCGTGACCGAGGTCGTGGACGCCCACGACGTCGAGTTGGTCGCCTCGTACGCGGACATGTTGCAGATCGGCACCCGCAACGCGCAGAACTTCGCGCTGCTGCAGGCGGTCGGCGGGATCGGCAAGCCGGTCATGCTCAAGCGGGGCATGAACGCCACCATCGAGGAGTGGCTGATGGCGGCCGAGTACATCGCCCAGCGCGGCAACCTCGACATCGTGCTGTGCGAGCGCGGTATCCGCACCTTCGAGACCGCGACCCGCAACACCCTCGACGTCTCCGCGGTCCCGGTGGCCCAGCGCCTGTCCCACCTGCCGGTCATCATCGACCCGTCCCACTCGGGCGGCCACCGCAACCTGGTGCTCCCCCTCACCCGCGCGGCCATCGCCGTCGGCGCGGACGGCGTGATCATCGACGTTCACCCGCAGCCGGAGCAGGCCCTCTGCGACGGCCCTCAGGCGCTGGTCGACGGCGACCTCGAGGAACTCGCCGACGTGATGCGCCGCTTCCCCGCGCTGCTCGGCAAGAGCATGACCGGCGACGCCCTGGCCTCCGCCTGACCTTCCCCGCACCAGACCCCGCCTTCCTGGCCCCGTCTCCTGGCCCCGCCCGCCGAGCGTCCGCACTCGGCGGGTACGGCCCGCCCCACGAACGGCGGGCCGTACTCGCCGACGAACCCTACTCGCAAGTAATACCGTACTCACCGGTAATTTAAGTACGAACACCCAGGCGCGGCGCCCGGCTGGCGGGGATCGTGGGGGGCATGACCAAAACGATCCAGCCACGGCACACCGGGGCCTTCTACGTCCAGTCGGTCCTGTCCTTCGGCGTCTCCGTCACCGCGGTCGCCGTCGGTCTCGTCTATCTCCCGGTCGAGACCTGGGTCCGCGCCTTCCTGGCCATCGGCGTCCTCTACGTCGTCACCTCGACGTTCACCCTGGCCAAGTGCGTGCGCGACCGCCAGGAGCTCTCCGACGTCACCACCCGCGTCGACCGGGCACGCCTGGACAAGCTCCTCACCGAGCACGACCCCTTCAAGGTCGACTGACTCCCGTCCCGCGGGCAACCCGCTCCGCGGGACGGGGCTCAGCTCAGCCCTCCAGCTTGTACTCCTGGAGGGATCCGGCGAGCTGTACGGCCAGCTCCTCGGCGTCGAGGCGCCTCTCGATCTGCTTCAGGTCGGCGATCTTCGCGGCGGTCTCCGCCCTGCGGGGGGCCAGGAGGGTGCAGCAGTCCTCGTCGGGGAGCTCGGAGATCTCCAGGGTGCCGATGCGGCGGGCCTCCGCCATGATCTCGGTCTTGTCGAGGCCGATGAGCGGGCGCAGGATCGGCAGGTCGACCGCGTCGTCCTGGGCGGTGATGTTCTGCAGGGTCTGGGAGGAGACCTGACCCAGGGAGTCACCGGTGATCAGCGCCCCGGCCCTGAGGCGGCGAGCGACCTCCTCGGCGGTCTTGAGCATCAGGCGCCGCTGGGAGATGACCGCGAGCCGCTCCTGGCCGGAGGCCTTGATGGACTGCTGGGCCTTGCCGAAGGGGACGACCCAGAGGCGGGACCTGCCCTGGAACTTGTCCAGCGCCCTGACCAGGGCGTAGGCCTTGTAGATCGACTCCGACGTGGTGAACGGGATGCCGGAGAAGTGCAGGAAGTCGACCCGCAGGCCGCGGCGCATCATCCGGTAGGCGGCCACCGGGGAGTCGATGCCGCCGGACATCAGCACCAGGCCCCTGCCGCTGGTGCCGACCGGCAGGCCGCCCTGGCCCGGCTGCCCTCCGGTGAAGACGAAGACCTCGTCGCGGTCGACCTCGATGGAGACCACCAGCTCGGGGTTCTTCAGGTTGACCGGCAGGCCGTAGATGTCGTTGAGCTCGCCGCCGACGGAGCGGTCGAGCTGCATCGAGGTCAGCGGGAAACGCTTGTCGCGGCGGCGCGAGCGGACCGCGAAGGAGACGCCGCGCTTGACGTCCTCCCGGTCGGCGAGCAGCTCGATCGCGGCCTTGGTGACCGCCGAGGGGTCCTTCTCGACCCGCCACGCCCGGTGGATCCAGACCAGGCCGGGAACGTGGCCGACGCGCTCGGCGACCGCGTCCGCGCGCTCGACGCCGGAACCCTCGGGCAGGAAGAGCGCGATGACGCCGTGACGCTGCCGCAGGTCAACCTTGAAGTCCAGGTCCTTGACTGCGGCCTTGATGTTGGCCTGCAGTCTGCGTTCGAAGAGCTCGCGGTTGTTTCCCTTGAGGACGACCTCGCCCAGTTTGAGCAGAACGCAGGGCTCGCCCAAGGCGGACATGGTCATGGTGCAACCTCCGGTGGAGCTTCGAGGGGGAACATGGGGCGTGCGGCACCGCCGTCGTTACGGCGAAGACCCACAGAACACGCCACAACGCCAAGTGTCGCGCGCGGGCGCGCAAAGACAATGCCGGACCTTGTCACTTTAGTCGGCCCTATGACTCGTCCAGGCCTCGCTCGATGGCGTATCGGACGAGCTCGACGCGGTTGTGGAGCTGGAGCTTGTTCAGCGTGTTCTGGACGTGGTTCTGCACGGTCCTGTGGGAGAGGACCAGGCGCTCGGCGATGTGCCGGTAGGACAGGCCCTTGGCGACCAGACGGAGCACCTCCGTCTCCCGCTCGGTCAGGCGGGGGCCGTCCGCCGGGGTCTGCTGGGCCGCCAGCCTGCGGTACTCCCCCAGCACGAGCCCGGCGAGGCCGGGGGTGAAGACCGCGTCACCCTCCGCGGTGCGCCTGACCGCGTCGAGGAACTCCGCCTTGCTCGCCGACTTCAGCAGATATCCGGAGGCGCCGGCCTTGACCGCCTCCAGCACGTCCTCCTGCTCGCCGCTGGCCGACAACACCAGCACCCGGGGCTGTGGCTCACAGGCGGCCAGCCGCCTGGCCACCTCGACCCCGGACAGGTCGGGCAGCCGCAGATCCAGGACGACCAACTCCGGCCTGACCGCGACGGCGACCCTGAGGGCCTGCCCGCCCTCGCCGACCGCCGCCACGACCTCGTATCCCGCCTCCGCCAGGTCCCTGGCCACGCCGTCCCGCCACATCGGGTGGTCGTCAACCACCATCACGCGCATCCGCCAAGCCTAGTCAGCGGCCCGGGGCGCCGGAACGGACATCTCGATCTCGGTGCCCTCTCCCTGGGCGGACAGAACCGTGACTGTGCCGCCCAGGTCCGCGATGCGGCCCTTGATGGACTGGGCGACGCCGAGCCGCCCGGTCGCGGCGGCCTCCTCAAGGCGCCCTTCGGGGATGCCCGGCCCCTCGTCCCTGACGGTGACGGTGATCACGCCGCCGTCGCTCTCGGCGAAGACCCAGGCGGGGGCGTGCGGGCCGCAGTGCCTGGCCACGTTGTCCAGGGCGGCGCCGACCGCGGCGGCCATCTCTCCCGCGGCGGCGGCGGGCAGCGTCAGCGGGGTCGCGGGGACCGAGACGGTGACCGAGGCCGAGCCGTACACCTGGAGCAGGGTGCGCAGGTCGGCGTCGCCCGCGGAGGGCGGCTCGGGGCGGAGTCTGACCAGCTCACGCAGCGCGGCCTCCTGCTCGCCCGCGAGCCTGCCCAGCTCCGCCGCCTCACCGCCGATCTCCTGGCCCCGGCGCTGGACCAGGGCCAGCACCTGGAGCACCGAGTCGTGGATGTCCCTGGCGATCCTGTCGCGTTCCCGCCCCGCGGCCTCGATCTCGATCGCCCGCTGCAGGCGCGTCTCCGCCTGTCTCGCGAGCCGGGCGACGTGCCCGACCAGCACTCCCGCGAGGAAGAGCAGGACGGTGCCGTTGATCGGCAGGGTCTCGAACTGGACGCCCGGCCCGCGCAGGTCGTGCAGCCACAGGTCGGCCAGCGAGACGATCAGGGCGGCGACGGCGCCGACCCGGCGGCCGCCGTACACGCCCCATGCCAGCACGGCGCCGCCCATCCAGGTGCCGGTGATCGGCAGACTGCCCGGCTGGTAGGCGCCCTGCACCAGCGGGGTCGCCAGCAGGCAGCCGAGCGTCACGAGCATGTCGGCGACAAGCAGCGGCCAGCCGCGGAACTCCCGGTAGGAGTAGGCGAAGATCATGGCCGCCGTCCACAGCGCCATGAAGCCGATCACCAGCCAGCCGGTCGCCGGATGGGCGTACCCGCCCGCGCGGAGCAGCAGGACGGCTGCGTACACCAGGGACGCGACGCGGAAAACCGCGATGACCCGCCAGAACGGACCCTCGATCCCCGTCACGCCCCGACTTTACCGTCATGCATGACACTCCCACCCCACGCGTAACAGTCTTTTTTTCCCTCCAACCACGACAAGCTGCCATAATCCAACAAATCACCCACTAACTCAGAAATTGGAACATGTCCCACGTAGACCACTTTTCGTATGGCTTGCTCACCCCTGTTCTGGCCTATCTCGTTTCGGCCATCGGGTGCATGCTGGGTCTGTCGCTCACCGCGAAAGCGCGGGTGACGACAGGCCAGGCACGGGTGCGCTGGCTGGTCGGCGGCGCGCTGTCCATCGGTGGCACCGGCATCTGGGTCATGCACTTCGTCGCCATGACGGGCTTCACCATCGGCGGCAACCCGATCCGCTACGACGTGCTCCTGACCACCGCCTCCATGCTGCTGGCGGTGGTCGTCGTCGGAGCCGGCCTCCTCATGGTCTCCTTCAGAGGCGAGAGGTTCGGCTGGCTCCTGCTCAGCGGCACGGTCACCGGCCTCGGGGTGGCCGGGATGCACTACCTCGGAGTGTTCGCGATGAACATGTCGGCGACCGTCCACTACGACACGACACTGATCGTGCTCTCGGTCGTCATCGCGATCGCCGCCTCGACCGTGGCGCTCTGGTTCAGCCTGCGGGCGAGCGGAGTGCTCGCCATGGGAGGCGCGGCCCTCATCATGGCGGTCGCGGTCTGCGGCATGCACTACGTCGGCATGTTCGCGATGGAGGTGCGCCCCCGCGTCTCCCTGACACCCGTCGACGGCGCGCGGGGCCTCGACTTCATGCTGCCGATACTGGCGGTGGTCAGCCTGCTGACGCTGGGCATGCTGCTGGCCGTCATCCTGTCGCCCTCAGAGCAGGAGATGCGCGTGGACGCCGAGCTGCTGGCCCGTCTGGAGAACCGCCGCGCCGCACAGTCCGGCGCGGCGGGCACGCCGGTCGGGCCGCCCGTCTCGGCCTCGCCGCCCGCGGAGGCCCAGCGGCGGCCCTCCCTGTTCGACGCCAAAGAGAAATAATGTACGGCTTGCGCCCGGGTGGGCCGCTTCTGCGAGGCGCAAGCCGCACATGGAGGGGGTCACGGATCGCTTCCGACCCATGACCCGACGTTATGGCCGGGGGGTTGCAGAACGCTTGCAAGACGATAGGGGCCGCACCGGCAGGCCCCCGGCACGAAACCTCCCCGCCCGGCGGCGCCCGGGACCGGCACCGAGCCGTCGGGCACCGGAGGTCAGCCGAAGAAGACCTCGGCCTCCTCGTAGCGGCCGACCGGCACGGTCTTGAGCTCCTTGGTCGCCTCATCGAGACCGACGGTGACCACGTCCGTCCCCTGCAGCGCGACCATGGTGCCGAAACGCCCCTCATGCACGGCGTCGATGGCGTGCAGGCCGAAGCGGGTCGCGAGCACCCGGTCGAAGGCCGTGGGCGTGCCGCCGCGCTGGATGTGGCCGAGGACGGTGGTGCGGGCCTCCTTGCCGGTCCGCTTCTCGATCTCCTTGGCGAGCATCTCGCCGATGCCGCCGAGGCGGACGTGCCCGAAGGAGTCGAGCTCGCCCGCCTGCAGGGCCATCTGGCCCTCGATCGGGTGCGCCCCCTCCGCGACCACGATGATCGGCGCGTAACGGGTCTTGAACCGGGACTCCACGTAGGCGCAGACCCGGTCGATGTCGAAGGGCTTCTCCGGGATGAGGATGACGTTCGCGCCGCCCGCCATGCCGGCGTGCAGGGCGATCCAGCCCGCGTGGCGGCCCATGACCTCGCAGATGAGGGCGCGATGATGGGACTCGGCGGTGGTGTGGAGCCGGTCGATCGCCTCGGTCGCGATGTTGACGGCGGTGTCGAAGCCGAAGGTGTAGTCGGTCGCGTTGAGGTCGTTGTCGATCGTCTTCGGCACGCCGACGACGTTCACGTCCTTGTCGAAGAGCTGCTTGGCGACGCCGAGGGTGTCCTCCCCGCCGATGGCGATCAGCGCGTCGACCCCGGTGGCGGCCAGGTTCTCCTTGATCCTCTCGACACCGCCGTCGATCTTGATCGGATTGGTCCGGGAGGAGCCCAGGATCGTTCCGCCGCGCGGCAGGATGCCTCGCACCGCCTGGATGTCGAGCGGCATGGTCTCGCCCTCGAGCGGCCCGCGCCAGCCGTCGCGGAATCCGACGAACTCGTGACCGTAGACGCCCACGCCCTTGCGCACGACGGCGCGGATAACGGCGTTCAGGCCGGGGCAGTCGCCGCCCCCGGTTAGCACTCCAATACGCATGGCATCCTCCGGTGGTGGTTCCGAGGCAAGACGGCCAGACTAAATGGGGTGACGCGGCCGGCGAGGGATTTCGGACGCCGACGCAACGCATTCTGCCCTCAGACCAGGCCAATGGTCTAGACCAAAATGGAGGAGTCTCTCATATGTCGGTTCTCGCCATCGACGCCGGGACGACCGGGGTCACCGCGCTTGTCGTGACCGAGGACGGCCGGATCGACTCCAGGGGTTACCAGGAGTTCGCCCAGTACTTTCCCGAACCGGGCTGGGTCGAACACGTTCCCGAGGAAATCTGGCAGGCGACGCTCGCCGCCTGCCGTACCGCGCTGGACGGGGCGGGCACCGCGCCGTCCTGCGTGGGGATCACCAACCAGCGCGAGACGGCCGTCGTGTGGGATTCGGCCACCCTCGCCGCGCCCCGTCCCGCGATCGTCTGGCAGGACCGCCGCACCTCGGGGATCTGCGCGAGACTGCGGGAGGCGGGACACGAGCCCAGGGTGGCCGCGCTGACCGGACTGAGGCTGGACCCGTACTTCACCGCGACCAAGCTCACCTGGCTTGGCGAGAACGACCCCCGCTGCTGGTCGGCGGTGACCTCGGGCGACGCCGTCGTGGGCACCGTCGACTCCTATCTGGTCGCGCGGCTGACCGGCGGCGCGCGGCACGTGACCGACGCCTCGAACGCCTCCCGCACGCTGCTGTACGACCTGGAGGCGAAGGGGTGGTCGGCGGAGCTGTGCGAGCTGTTCGGGGTGCCGAGGGCGGCCCTGCCGGAGATCGTGCCGAACCATGGGGAGATCGGCAGGACGGACCCTGCCGCCTTCCTCGGCCTCGACCTGCCGATCGGCGGCATGGCCGGTGACCAGCAGGCCGCGCTGTTCGGCCAGGCGTGTTTCTCCCCCGGCGACGTCAAGTGCACCTACGGCACGGGGTCGTTCGTCCTGATCAACACCGGGACCGAGCCGGTGCGCTCTGAGGCGGGACTGCTGACGACCGTGGCGTGGCAGACCCCCTCCGGGGAGGTCACCTACGCCCTGGAGGGCTCGATCTTCGTCACCGGCGCCGCCGTGCAGTGGCTCCGTGACGGGCTGGGGCTGATCCGCACCGCGCCGGAGTCCGAGGCGCTGGCCCGCACGGTCCCCGACAGCGGCGGCGTGGTCTTCGTGCCCGCGCTGACCGGTCTCGGCGCGCCGCACTGGGACCCGGACGCCCGCGGCACGATCCTCGGCATCACCCGGGGCACCACCGGCGCCCACCTGGCCAGGGCGACGCTCGAGGCGATCGCGTTCGAGGTGCGCGACGTCGTCGAGGTCATGACGGGCACCGCGGGCCTGCGGGTGCCCGCGCTGAAGGCGGACGGCGGAGCCAGCGGCAACGACCTGCTCATGCAGATTCAGGCCGACCAACTCGGCGCCCCGGTCGAACGGCCCGCGGTCCAGGAGACCACCGCGCTGGGAGCGGCCTTCCTCGCCGGGCTCGGCACCGGCGTCTGGTCCTCCCCCGACGAACTGCGCAAGACCTGGAGCCTGGAGCGGCGCTTCGAGCCCGGCGAGCGGGACGAGGAGGCCTACGCCCGCTGGCTCAAGGCCGTCGACCGCGCCCGTTCCTGGGCCTAGATCCCGCCCCCTGGATCTGGAGGGTCACCATCTCCTTCCCCGGGCGGCGCGGTCGCGATGATGTCCCGCCGGGCGGTTCCAGGCGTGCCGTCCCGCCCGGCTCCGGACATGACCGGACGAGCGGCCCTGGAGGCGGTCACCGGGGATGACGCGGCGCGGGCTGCCCAGACCGAGGGAGGCGAGGTTGTCCCTGGCCGGGTGCTCACGCCCGGCCGGGCCCGTGGCGAAGGCCCGCAGGACGTTCATCGTGGCCGCGCGGACGAAGAGCGCGGTCCGGTCGGTAACACCGTGACCGCAGTCCGAGCCCCGCATCGCGCAGACCCAGCGCATCGTGCCCGTGCTGAACACACCCGCGCCGCTCGGCGCGGTGTAGTAGGCGCTGTGCGCGGTGGTCGGCCTGCCGCTGCAGTCGACCGGGGAGACCGACAGGACCTCCATCGGGCGTGGCAGCGGCATACCGGACAGGACCTCGTCGGTCTCCACACCCGCCAGCCCGGGGAAGGACGTGCCGCGCCGTACGCCGGTCCCCTCGAAGATCCAGCTGTCCGGGCTGTGGACCACATAGGCCGCCTCCGCGGGGAAGCAGTTGTACATCGGGCCGGTCAGCGAGCTCTCCGGCTCGCTCACCCGCCATCGGTCGGTGCTCGGGTCCAGCCTGCCGTCCTTGTGGCAGACGACGAGGCGGTTGGGGCCCAGCGGCGTCGAGGCGAAGCGGATCCGCCAGTAGACGGCGTTCGCGCCGAGGAAGGCGAGGTTGACGCCCCGGCCGCGCGCGGCCTCCACGGTACGGCGCATGCGCACCGACCAGTACTCGTCGTGGCCGAGGGAGACCAGCCCCCTGGCGCCGTCGAGGATGTGCGGGTCGCTCTCGAGCTCCAGGTTCGTGATGTAGGCCAGCGGGACGCCGCTGTGCTCGGCGACCTCGATCGCGGCGCGTTCCAGATCGAGGAAGAGCCTGGCGCCCGAGGTGTCGTAGGGGCGGTCGAAGCTGACGGCCGTCGACCTGTCCTCGAAGCCACCGGGCCCCAGATAGAGGCTGCGTCCGCCCCAGAGGTTGTACGCCTGCCAGGTGGTCACCCCGTTGACCACGACCAGCCGCCCCTCGGTCGAGGCCGACCTGACGGTGAGCGGGACGAAGCGCCTGGCTCCGGTGGTGGCCTCGAGCCGGATCAGGTAGGAGCCCTCAGGCCAGCCCGTGGTGTCCACGGCCGGGCCCGGCTTCCAGTGGGCGGCGGTGACCGTGCGGGTCGCGGCGATCGTCCTGGGCGGCGCCTGCTTCGTCCCCGGCAGCTTCTCCGACTCCCAGACCTTCCTGGCACCGGCTCCGCCGTACCAGCCCATTCTGAAGGCGGTCGCGGTGTACCGGTCGGCCGTGGTCGAGACGCGGAGGTGGAACGCCTCTCCGGGCAGCACGCTCACCCGGTCGGCGAAACCCTCGATCTCGTGCTCGCCGCCTTGGTGGTTGGCCCGCCAGAGGGGGTCGCCCTGCTTGGCGTTCTCGGCCACGGTGACGTTCTCCGCCGTTTCCGGGCCCGCGGTCGGCCCTGTGCCCTCCGCCGGAGCCTGCGAGGTCCCCGGGGTGGGGGAGGACGCGGGAGAGGGGGCCGCGACGGCCGGTCCTGAGCTCCTGCCGACGCCCCTGAGGGCGTCGCCGACCTTGTCGCCTACGGTGTCGCCCACGGTGCCGGTCGCGGGAGCACACCCGGCGACCGCCGCGGCCAGGGCCACCGTGGTCGCCAGATGAGTGAACGCTCGAAACATGACATCAGCATGAACGCGCCGGATGTCATCCGCCGGGAACCCGACCGGGGACTTGGCCGGTTCTTGGCCTCAGGGCAGCGGCAGCACGCACGAGGGGGTGCCGACGGCGAACACCGCCGAGCCCGGCTGCGGGATCCCGTCCCTCATGGCCAGTACGGCGATGCCGTCGGAACGCTGGTTGGCCACGTACATCCGGTCGTCGGCGATGGCGAAGTGCCTCGGCCAGGCCCCGCCGCAGGTGACCTCGGCGACCGGGGCCAGGGTGAGCGAGGAGAGCACGGAGACGGTGTCCGGTCCCCGGTTGGCGACGTAGACGAAGCCGTTCGAGACCTCCAGGTGCGAGGGATGGTTCCTGCCCGCCGCGGCGCTGGCGGCGACGGCCCCGACCTCGTGCCAGCCGTCGTCGTAGGCGCGGACGGTACCGTCCAGCTCCCCCGCCACGTACCAGCGGTCGGCCGAGCGGGCCATGTGCCGGGGGCCCATGCCGGGCGCGAGCCGTACCGGGCCCTCCGGATGCGGCAACACCCGGCCCTCGCCGCCGTCCACCAGGTAACGGCGGACCTCGTCGGCGCCCAGGTCCGTCACATACAGCACACCGTCGGGCCCGAAGACGGCCTGATGGGCGTGGGCGCCGTCCCGGTAGGGGAAGGTCCACACGTCGGTCAGGAGACCCGAGTCGTCGATCCGGTGCACGCTTACCGTGCCGTCACCGTAGTTGGTCACCGCGAGCAGCGTGCCCGACGGGTCGACGGCCAGGTGGCAGGGGAACGACCCGCCGCTCGGGCGCTGGGCCATGGGCACGGGGGCGCCGCCGCCGACGGCGAAGACGCCGACCGTGCCGCGTTCGCTCTCCCCGGCCGCGTACAGGATCGGGAGCCGGGGATGGGCCGCGAGGAAGGAGGGCCCCGAGGCGGGCGTCGCCCCGAGCCGCGTGAGGCTCCCCAGCTCGACCACGGTGATCCCCGTGCCGGATCCCCCCGTGTCCGGGGTGTATCCGCCGATGTACGCGACCTCAGCCATCATGCTCCCGTCACTGGCGGACGGCCCTGCCGCCCGAAGATTGTCATCCGTTCTCGACCAATCTGCGAACTTAGCGCAGTCACTCGCCCCCTGGGCACCCGATCTTTTCGCGAGCCCGGCCCCTCCTCCTCCGCCCCTCCTCCGGTCCCCCTCCCTCCGATCCCCCTCCGGTCTCCCCCGGCGTGGTCCCGCCCGTCGCGCACCACCCGGCCCGCACCGCGCTCCGCGTGCCGGGGCCGTACCCCCCGACGTAATTCCTTCTTTGTAGATAGGTATTATGGGATTAATATCGGAGCACCCCCACTGCATGAGGCGGCGAAGATGCGGTTCCACTGGTTTCTCCCGACCACGGGCGACGGCCATCACGTCAGGCCCGCCACGACCACGGTCGCGGCGGGAGCCGCGGCGACCCGTCCGGCGACGCTCGACTACCTGACCCAGGTGGCCGGGGCCGCCGAGGCCTCCGGCTTCGACGCCGTGCTGACCCCGGTCGGGGCGGGCTGCCCCGACCCGCTGGTCGCCTGCAGCGCCATCGCCGCGCGGACCGAGCGGCTCAGGCTGCTGGTGGCCTTCAGGCCCGGGTTCACCCTGCCGACCCTGCTCGCCCAGCAGGCGCAGACCTTCCAGGAGATCAGCGGCGGACGACTGCTGCTCAACGTGGTGACCGGCGGCGACCCCCAGGAGCAGCGCGCCTACGGCGACTTCCTGGACCACGACGCCCGCTACGCGCGCACCGAGGAGTTCCTGACCGTGCTCCGCCGCACCTGGACCGGCGAGCCGTTCGACCACGAGGGCGCCCACTACCGGGTCTCCGGAGGCGGCCTGGCAACGCCGCTCACAGACATCCCGGAGATCTACTTCGGCGGGGCCTCCCCCGCCGCAGAGCGGGTGGCCGCCGCCGGGGCGGATGTGTACCTGATGTGGGGCGAGCCTCCGGCGATGATCGCCGAACGGATCGGCCGGATGCGGCGGCTCGCCGCCGAGGCGGGACGCGACCTGCGCTTCGGCATCAGGCTGCACGTCATCGCCCGCGACACCGCCGAGGAGGCCTGGGCACACGCCCTGCGCCTGCTCGACGGCATGGACCCCGAGCGGATCGCCGCCGCCCAGGCGCGATTCGCCCGGATGGACTCCGTGGGCCAGGGCCGTATGGCCGGGCTTCACGGGGGCTCCGCGGATGCGCTCGAGATATCACCCAACCTCTGGGCGGGGGTGGGACTGGTCCGCGAAGGTGCCGGCACAGCTCTGGTCGGCAGCTACGCAGAGGTCTCCGAGCGCATCCGCGAGTACGCCGAGCTCGGTCTGTCCGAGTTCATCCTGTCCGGCTGGCCGCACCTGGAGGAGGCCTGGCGGGTCGGCGACTTCGTCCTCCCGCGGCTGGCCACTCCCGCGCTCGCGTCGTGAGCGCGCTCGGCAGCCCGACCGGCGGCACTCCGGGCGCCGCCCAGGACAGCGCCGTCGCCCACAGCGCCGTTACCCAGGGCGGCGCCGTTGCCCAGGGCGGCGCCGTTGCCCAGGGCGGCGCCGTTGCCCAGGGCGGCGTGCCCGGCGCGGGCCCGGTTCCCGCCGTTCGCGGCCTCTGGCGGGCCCTGGCCCTGCGGGCCGGAGCGATCGTCGCGCTGGTCGCGATCTGGCAGGTCGCGGCGATGGCACGGATCTGGCCGCCGGTCTTCGTGCCGGAACCGCTGGCCGTGTGGGAGCAGTTCCTGCGGACGACCACCGAGGGCGTGAGCGGTTACACCCTCCAGGAGCACCTGCTCACCAGCCTGCGCCGCATCCTCCTCGGCTGCCTGTACGGCGTGACGGGCGGCATCGTCCTGGGCCTGCTGATCGGCATGGTCCCCACCCTGCGGGCGCTACTCGGCCCGCTGGTGACGTTCGTGCGGACCCTCCCGCCACTGGCCTACCTCAGCCTCCTGGTGATCTGGTTCGGCATCGACGAGGAGCCCAAGATCTGGCTCCTGCTGCTCGCCGCGCTGCCGCCCGTCGCGGTCGCGACCGCGGACGCGGTGCGGAGCGTGCACGAGGACTACCTGAACGCGGCCCGCTCGCTCGGCGCCAGACGGCACGAGCTGCCGCTCAGGGTGGTCCTGCCAAGCGCGCTGCCCGAGATCATCACGGGCGTCCGGGTCGCCGTCGGCGTCGCCTACACCACGGTGGTCGCCGCGGAGACCGTGAACGGCGTGCCCGGGATCGGCGGCATGGTCCGCGACGCCCAGCGCTACAACCAGACCGACGTCGTGGTGCTCGGCATCCTCGTCATCGGCCTGTCCGGCCTGCTCATCGATTTCCTGTTGCAGACACTCGACCGCCGCCTCGTGCCGTGGCGCGGCCGTACGTGAAAGAAAGTCCCGAGAGAGAGCACCCCCATGAAACGCACGACCCTGCTGCTCCCGCTGGCCCTGGCCGCCGCCCTGACGCTGACCGCGTGCGGGTCCGGCGCCCAGGAGGCCAAGCCTGCGGCGGACGGCTCCCCCGCGACACTACGCATCGGCTACCAGCTCATCCCGAACGGCGACCTGATCGTCAAGGACCAGAAGTGGCTTGAGGCGGCCCTGCCGAACACCAAGATCACCTGGAGCAAGTTCGACTCGGGCGGCGACGTCAACACCGCCATCATCGCCGGTTCGCTCGACATCGGCCTCGCGGGCAGCAGCCCGGTCACCCGCGGCCTCTCCGCCCCGCTGAACATCCCCTACAAGGTCCCGTGGATCTTCGACGTGATCGGGGACAACGAGGCGCTGGTCGCGCGCGGCGATGTGACCGACGTCAAGGGTCTGGCGGGCAAGCGCATCGCCACGCCGTTCAGCTCGACCTCGCACTACAGCCTGCTCGCCGCGCTGGCCGAGGCGGGGCTGTCCGAGTCCAGCGTGAAGATCCTCGACATGGAGCCGCCGGACATCCAGGCCGCCTGGCAGCGCGGCGACATCGACGCCGCGTACGTCTGGACGCCCAACCTGGCCGAGCTGCAGAAGAACGGCGGCAAGACGCTGGTGACCAGCAGGGAGCTGGCCCAGCGCGGCAAGCTCACCGCCGACCTCGCGGTGGTGCGCGATGAGTTCGCCCAGAAATACCCCAAAGCGCTGCAGGTCTGGCTCCAGCAGCAGGACCGCGCGGTCAAGCTCGCCAGGAGCGACAAGGCCACGGCGGCGGCGGCGATCGGCCGCCAGCTCAACCTGGACCCCACGGAGGCGGCTCGCCAGCTCGGGCAGCTCGTGCTGCTCGACGCCACAGAGCAGCGCTCGGCCGAGTACCTCGGCACGCCGTCGGCCCCGGGCAAGCTGGCCGAGAACCTGCACAGCGCGGCCGAGTTCCTCAAGACCCAGCAGAAGGTGGACGCGGTGCCCGAGCTGAGCGTGTTCCAGAAGGGCCTGGCCACCAAGGAACTCACCGACGCGTTCGCGGGCGGCTGAGAACGTGACAGGCCAACACTCCCTGAACGGCCGGGCCGCCGGGACCGGGAACGGCTCCGCGGAGGACCGCCCGGCGCTGACGCTCGCGGGCGTCTCGCACTCCTACCGGGGGCGCGGCGGGACGGTCGCGGCCCTCGGGCCGATCGACCTGGAGATCGCCGCGGGCGAGTTCGTCACGGTCGTCGGCCCGTCGGGATGCGGCAAGAGCACGCTGCTGCGGCTGGTCGCCGGGTTCACGGCGCCGTCGACCGGGAGCATCACCGCCTCGGGGCTGCCGGTCACCGGGCCCGACCCCGCCAGGGGGTACGTCTTCCAGCAGCACCGGCTCTTCCCCTGGCTCTCGGTCGCGGGGAACGTGGGTTTCGGGCTGCGGGGCGTGCCGAAGGCGGAGAGGCGGGCCAGGGTCGCCGAGCTGCTGGAGCTGACCGGTCTCGGCGACGTCGGGCGGGCCAGGCCGTACGAACTGTCAGGGGGGATGCAGCAGCGCGCGGCGATCGCCCGCGCGCTGGCCCCCGGCCCCGCGCTGCTGCTGATGGACGAGCCGTTCGCCGCACTGGACGCCTTCACCAGGGAGCGCATGCAGGAGGAGGTGCGCGAGCTGTGGCGGCGGGCCGGGACCACGGTGGTGTTCATCACGCACAGCGTGGACGAGGCGGTCTATCTGGGCACCCGGGTGCTCGCGCTGAGCGGCAGGCCGGGACAGGTCGTCTTCGACCGGGCCTCCGGCCTGCCGTACGAGGAGCAGCCGCGTGGCGGCCCGCGCTTCGCCGCGCTCCGCGAGGAACTGACGGAGGTCGTCCGCCTCGCCGCCTCCGCGGGCGGCGGGCCAGGCCGGTGACCCGTCCCTGGTGGAACGGGCCGACGGTCTCACGGGACGGCGGGCCGTGGCGGAACGGCCTCGCGACCCGGCTCGTCGTGGGACGGGTCAGCGGCGGAACGGGCCGGTGACCTCGTAGGTGACGCCGTCGGTTCCCGCGGCGTCACCGCGGGGACCACGCTGGGAGGAGAAGTACAGGTGGCTGCCGTCAGGGGAGAAAGCCGGGCCGGTGATCTCCGACCTGGAGTGCCCCTCGAGCCTCAGGAAGGGAGTGACCGTCCGGTCCGGGGTGATGAGGTTGAGCTCCATGTTCCCGCCGTCCTCGGCGACGTAGAGGTCGCCCAGGGGGGTGCCGGTGATGTTGTCCACGCCGTTCAGCGGGGCGCCGGCGTCGTAGACGACCTCCAGGCGCTCGTTCTCCGCGTCGTAGGCCCAGACCCGGTTGTCCCCCTTGCTGGTGAAGAAGCAGACGCCGTCAGAGTAGTGGCAGCCCTCTCCCCCGTTGAACCGGCGGGCCGTGTCCACCTGGTGGCGGGCCGCCTCAAGCAGCGCGGCGGGGTTGGGCACCCGTCGCCAGATCACCGCGCCGTCGTCCACACCGGCATCGGGGGAGGTGCACAGCACCTCGAGCCTGCCCGTCGTCAGGTCGCCCCAGTGCGCGGGGACGAACCGGTAGAAGCAGCCGTCCCGCTCGTCCTCCGTCATGTAGACCACCTGACGGACCGGGTCGCAGGCGGCGGCCTCGTGCTTGAACCTGCCCATGGCCAGGCGCGGCATCGCGGCGCGCACGCCGTACGGGTCGCACTCGAAGACCCGGCCGCGTGAGATCTCCTCGCACGAAAGCCAGGTGTTCCACGGGGTGACGCCACCGGCGCAGTTGAGGTTGGTGCCGGACAGGATGCGATAGGCGCCGCGCACGGCCGCGTCCCGGCCGAACCTGATCGCGGTCGCGCCGCCGAGCAGCGGGATCTCCGAGTTGGACACGTAGATCCAGCCCTCCCCGTCGGGGAAGCATCCGCCGCCGTCGGGGGCCGGGTGCCAGAGCACTCCGCCGACCCGATGACCGGTACGGGCGACGATTCTGCTGGAGAACCCCCAGGGCAGGGCGATCCCGTTGGCGTCCGGCACGCCCAGCGGGCCGTACGGACCCGAGAGAGCGGGGAGGTCATCACGACGTGGCGCCGTGGCACGGGCGGCGCCCTGCCAGAGCGATCCGGTGAAGGCCGTCCCCGCAGCCAGCCCCCCGGTGCGCACGAACGTTCGGCGAAGCATTGCTCCTCCTCGTCGCCTTCACGGTATGCGGCAAGTCGATCGGACCCATGTGAACAGGGCGACTCCCCGCACCCAAACTTTGCGGAAACCGGAGAGCAAGCGTTCCTCAAAACCGGTCGCCCTACAGCCAAGATCCCCGATCACCGCCGCACCGGCGTCCAGAGTGGAGATGACATCGTCGTCAGGCCGGGAGCACCGTTGAGCGAAGGACTCACGTTCGCCAATCCGATCCCCGACGCCGCCCCCGTCGTGGGCGGCCGCAGGGCCCTGGTCTTCCTCGACTCACCGTCCCCCGCCTCTCCCGAGAGCGCCCCCTCCGAGGCGGTCTCCCCCCGGACGGCCTCCACGGCTTCGCCGGGCGCGCAGGGGGTTCCTGGCGCGGTCCAGTCGGGTGCGCGGAGTGTTTCTTCGGGCACGGTCCAACCGGGCGCGGGGGGTGTTTCGGGCGCGGTCCGGCCGGACGCGCGCCTGGCGAGCGCGCTCCGCGCCGAGGGCTTCGCCGTCGACTCCGAGCACAGCCGGGGCGCGCGGGACGACGGCGAGCGGGTGTGGGAGTTCCTCGGGTCCGCGCGGGAGGGGGACCTGCTGGTGATCCGGCTGCCCTCGGACGACGGCTGGACCTCGGGGCAGCTCGGATCGATGATCGGCACCTTCGGCAGGCAGGTCGGCGAATCACTTGCGGCAGCCGTGCTGCTGATCGTCGACTTCGGCTGGAGCGCCCTGGACGACTCGGCGACCCCGGTCAGGCAGCTGGCCGTCGCCGGAGAACCCCAGGTGGCCGCGGCTGCCCTCACGCTGACGTTGAGGTTCGACGAGACGCTTCCCGGTCCCGTCCGCAGCCTGACCGACGTCATCGCGGAGGGCCTGGCGACCAGAGCCGCCGACCTCGACGGCGACGGGGTGATCACCGTCGGCGAGTTGCACTCGTACGCGCTCGACCACTACGCGGTCGCCTCCGCCGCCCGCACCCCCATCCTTATCACCTATGGCGCCGTCACGGGCGTCCCGCTGACCCTGGCCGGGGACCCCTCGGTCCCCTTCCCCGCCGCCCTCGCGCGGGCCGCGGCCGGGCTCGGCGATCCCGCCCCGCCCGCCTCCGGCATCGAGATCGTCAGGCGCGTCTACGAACTGCACCTGAGCGAGGCGGCCAAGGAACTGCTGCGCAAAGCCTCCCTCCTGGCCGAGGACGAGTCCGTCGAGGAGGTCTTCGGCGACGCCGCCGAGCTCAGGCGGTGGGGGTTGCTCGGCGAGAGCACCACGTTCGCCCATCCGGACGTGCGGGCCTTCGGCTACTCGCGGCTCTCCCCCGCGGAGAGCGCCAAGACCTCCGCGCTGCTGCGCCGCAGGCGGGCCGGGCTGCGGGCCGTACCGCCGCGGGCACGGCTCACCGCCGACCGGTGGACCACGGAGGACCAGCTCGGGCACCGGCTTTACGCGGAGGCCATCGCCGCGTTCGTCAGGCACCCGGAGAGCCGTCCTCCGCTCACCATCGGCGTCAAGGGACCGTGGGGTGCCGGCAAGACATCCCTGATGCGGATGATCCAGGACCTGCTGGACCCCGGGGCCGCGGGAAACGCTCCCGCCGACATCCATCTGCCCGGTACCCGCGCGGACAGGGCGCCGACGAACGCGGAGGTGCTGTCCCAGGTCAGGCAGCGCCCCGGAGAGGACGCGGAGCGCGCGGTGCCGGGCTCCCTCCCGGTACGGCGGGCCGACTGGCGCCCGACCGTCTGGTTCAACCCGTGGATGTACCAGAACGGCGAGCAGGTCTGGGCCGGACTCGCCCACGAGATCATCAGCCAGGTCACGGAACGGCTGCCGAGGGCGGAGCGGGAACGCTTCTGGCTGCGGCTCAACCTGGCCAGGGTCGACGGGGAGGCGGTCCGCCAGCGCGCCTACCAGCTGGCACTGACCCGCCTGGCTCCCCCGGCTCTCGGCCTGGTCGCCGGGCTGGTCCTCACCGGCGCGCTGCTGGCCGCCTCGGCGCTGCTGCCCGCCGTCGGCGACCTCATGCGCTACGCCGCCGCCGCGGTCGGCTCGGCGGGCTCGGTCGGCGCGCTCGGAGCGGGAGCCGTACGGCTGGCGAGGTTCTTCGGAGAGTCGGCGAACAGCGCCTTCTCCGACCTGGTGCGGCAGCCCGACCTGCTCGCGCGCGACGCGGCCGACGGACTGTCCGCCGAGGTCGCGAACGGTCCCGGCTACCGGTCGAGGACCGGGTTCCTGCATCTGGTGCAGACCGACATGCGGCACGTGCTCGACCTGATCGCCACCGAGGAGCGGCCGCTCGTGGTGTTCGTCGACGACCTGGACCGGTGCTCGCCGGGAACGGTCGCGCAGGTCATCGAGGCGATCAACCTGTTCCTCGCCGGTGAGTTCCCGAACTGCGTGTTCGTGCTGGCCATGGAGCCAGAGGTGGTCGTCGCGCACGTGGAGGCCGCCTATCGCGATCTGGTCGAGACACTGCCGGACGACGGGCGCTCCGGGCTGGGGTGGCGGTTCCTCGAGAAGATCGTGCAGTTGCCGCTGAGCGTGCCGCTGCTCGACGACGCCGACCGGCTGCCCGCCTTCGTGCGAGCCCTGCTGGGCATGCCCGAATTTCCCGAACCGGCCGAATTCACCGGCACTGCCGAGTCACCGGAGCCCTGTGGTGGGAGTGTGCCGGGGCAGCGGGATCAGTCGCGGAGCGGTCTCGTGTCTCAGCCGGCATCCTCCCCCACCCGGCCTCTCCAGGGGCGGGGTGAGGCGCAGCCGTACGAAAACGGATGGCGGCCGCGCGGATCGACCCGGCGGCCACCGCTGCCGGGAGCGGAGACACGCGCCGCGGGGACTCGGCCGCGCGGGCCGGTCGACGTTCCGATAGCCGATCCCCCGCCGCGTCCCGTCGAGCCGCCGGACCCGGTCCAGGTGAGCCGCCTCGAGGACGCGATCTGGGCGCTGCGTCCCACCTCCGCGACCCTGGACGAGGCGGCGAGACTGGCGCAGCAGGCCCTGGGCATCGAGAGCTCAGACATGATCGGCGGGCTGTCCGCGGCGGCACGCGAGGCCGCCGACCGGGTCTTCGACGACCTCTACAGCGACGAGAACGCCTACCGGGCGATCGAGTTCGTGCTGCCCGCGCTGACGTTCTTCAACCCACGCCAGATCAAGCGCTACGTGAACGTCTTCCGCTTCTACTCCTTCCTGACCTACCGCCGCACGCTCGCCGGGGCCGTGCCCGCCTCCGACGCCGAGGTCGCCAAGCTCGCGGCGCTGACCATCCACTGGCCGCACCTGCTGTCGCTGCTGGTCATGGAGGTCGAGGGGGCGACCGTGCTGCAGAGCCTCGAGCGCGCGGCGGCCACGGCCGACGACAAGGCTTGGGAGCGGGCCGTCCACGAGGCGGGCCTCGCGGGCCACGGCACCTGGGACGGCACCCACCTGGACACCCTGCGCGACCTGCTGTCCTGCCCCCACCCCATCGCGGGCCTCGCCCGCCACCTGCTCTGAGCGCTCTGAGTGCCCGTGTACAAACTGATCGTCAGAGCGGTTCGGGAGAGGCGGATCGCGCGAGCCGTCGTCCCATGAGGATGATCATCGCCCACAGGACCATGGCCTCCGTAGATGATGTTGAGCGGCCTTGAACGGCCCGATCGGCCCAGTCCGGCCGCGGGCGTCCGACCTGGCGCCGCAGCACCGCCACCTCATGACGCAACAACATGATCTCCGTGTCCTTCGACGCTTTCCTGCGGCCCAGCAACATCAGCCAGCCGAACACTCGAAGCGCGATCAGACAGAGCAGGCGGACAAGCACACGACGCGATCTTTCCTGCAGGGACGGACTCCGTCAAACCGCAGGTCAGAGCCATCGTGGCTGCGTTTTGACGCGGTACAGGTCAGCGCACTCGGCTCAGGAAGACGTCCACGAGCCCGTCGGTGAAGTCATCGCCGAGCGGCTCGGCCGTCACCAGGACGCGGTAGTAGAGGGGGCCCACGAGTCGGGCTGTCTCGGCCGCAATGTCGAGATCGGCCGGCAGTTCGCCCCGCCGTACGGCCTGCTCAAGGAGGAGTTGGTCACGGCGGCGCTGTTCGTCCAGGTATCTGCCACGGAAGTCGGCGGCGAAGGCCGGGTCGTGCTGGGCCTGCCCGATCAGCGCCCTGAAGACGGCTCCGGCGTCGGACTCGCTGGTCGTGGCCGACGACGTGGAGCTGTCCAGCCTCCAGCCCTACCTCGACTACGTACGCGCGCCGGAGAACGGCTATCAGAACGTCACCTTCCCGGTGGAGGACGGCATGGAGATCAGCTGCCGCCTCTGAGGAGCCGTCGAGCCGCGGTTGACACATGGTCGAAGCGGTACAGGCTTAGTGCCTGAGCACAAACTGATCCCTGGGCCCGCTGCGTGGGGCGATAAATGGGCGAAGTGGTGACGTAGCGCGAATCGTCGACAACGTGGAGCAACCTTCCTGCAGTAACGGCGGTTATCGATGCCCCGTCACCAACCGGAAGGTCTGCCGCCGTTGTACGCCACCGCTCTTGCCACTGTCCCCCGCAACGAAGAAACTGCCTGCTCATGTGTGGCCTGCCGCTACGGTCGCGGAGCGCGGCGCCCGGCCCGGACCCGCTGCTACACCACCGACATGACCGACACCGAATGGCAGGCCATCGAGCCGGTCACGCCCTGGCCGGCCTGGTTACACGGCAACGGCGGACGCCCCGAGAAGTACTGCCGTCGCCTGATCGTGGACGCCATCCGGTACGTGGTCGACAACGGCTGCAAGTGGCGCAATCTGCCCGCCGACTTCCCGCCCTGGCGCACCGTCCACGCGATCTTCACTCGCCGGTGGCAGGACGGCGATCTCTACGTCCCCCACAACGACCTGCGCGAACACGTCCGACTGGCCGAAGGACGCCAGGCCGAACCCAGCGCAGGGATCATCGATTCACAGTCGCTGCGGGCAGCCGAGACCGTCGCCACCGACTCCCGCGGATACGACGCGGCAAAGAAAGTTCGGGGCCGCAAGCGGCACGTCATCGTGGACACCCTGGGCCTGCTGCTGGTCGTCATCGTCACCGCCACCAGCATCCAGGACCGCGACGGCGCCAAGCCCGCGCTGGAACGCCTGGGCGACTGGCACGAGCGGATCTCGCTGATCTGGGCCGACAGCGCCTACGCGGGCAAGCTCGTCGCCTGGGCCAAGAAGCACGTCCGGCTCACCCTGGAGATCGTCAAACGCAGCGACGATGTCAGCGGCTTCGTGGTCCCGCCTCGCAGATGGGTGGTGGAAAGGACGCTGTCGTGGATCTCCCAGCGCAGGCGGTGCGTTCGTGACTATGAACGGTTATCCGAGCACCACGAGGCCATGCTCTGTGACATCTTCACCTGCACCCCGACCGACCTGATCGCCACCAAAGCTGAGAACGCCATCGTCCACAAGACCGCAACCGACGATGGGCCGGTCAACCTCAACGCCCGGCGGCCCAAGCGCGCCCGCCTCCGGCTCGAGGAGTGAGCAGGTCTGGCCCGACCTGCGACATCTGCGGGAAAGAAGGGCGCAGATATCGGCGTGGTCTTTGCGACCAGTGCGCCTTGACCCAAGACCTGCAAGCCGTGCAGGCCGGGCGAAGCATCTTCTTCTCAGCGAACCACCGGATCATCGCGACCCCGTGAATGAGGATTTAGTTAAGCACGCACGGCGCCATAATCATATTAGGGCATCCCTTACCCAAGAATCGGTTACGTAAAATTCTGCGGCCCCGACAAATAGTCGGCCTTGTCATTCAAGATAGAGACATGACACATGGTGGTTGCAACACAACTTACCGCCACTCGATGCAGGTAAACCCTGCTACCTAAATATTCAACTAGAGGCGCCAAGGTTAAGCATCTTCTTCGCATATGCAGAATGGTCATATCAGATGCAAACTCATTGCACAAGCCTTGTAAAATAATACACATCTTGCCACGATCCTTTCGAGGGCTTCCTCTTTCGCTCACCGTGAGCGCACTCTAGTCAGCGACTAACCAGAAGCGTCAGGAAAGGGACTCCAGTGACTTCTCTTCTCCATGCCATCGTCCGAAAGTCGACTCTAATGGCCGCCATCTGCGCGGCTGCAGTAATTGGCGCCAGCAGCTCCTCGCCCGCATTCGCAAACGATCCTACCTCTAGCAACTTGACGCCTGCCGCCGAAACCCCCACCCCAAACGACCCTGCATCTAATTTCGGTCAGTGCGGATCAAGCGAATCTCCAATTCTGTGGGGAGAGGGAAGAGCACATTGGGATCTCACTTGCAAGAACGGAAAAATCACCGCTAAGGGATGGGTCCTGGACGAAGACTCAGACTCTAGATGCCTTCAAGTGAAGGCGATCTTCCAGGACAACATCACGGAAGTTAGCCAGCCCGCATGCCCAGAAGGCGTAAGAAGAACCTTTAGCTGGACTCACACAGGAACGCTCGTAGATGTCTACCTGTACTCGTACGACGTATAAAGAGGCGAAGAGAGATATGCCATGAAACTCCATATATCGCGTGCCGCAATCCGCAATCTCACTATCGCAACACTAGTAACCATCACAGCATTAACAACATCACCAGGAACCGCCCTTGCGGGATCAAACGGCCAACAGCTCCGCCTATGCGATGACACACTACTCTATAATGCGGTAAAGATTACAGGAAAGAATAATCTGGGAAGGACTGTTAGCACATCTTCCCACCTCGACGCCCATGACAACTGCCATAGCTTTAACGGCTGGTGGTGGAAAGGCCCCGTAGTCCTTAAGTGGTTCCGCGAGGGAACCTCCAAGACTGTAACTACTTACGACTGCGATGTGCCAGAGGTGTTGGAAGGATGGGATTGGTTCTTCTGCGTCAACGACTAAAAAGCTTTCATTAGGCAACCGTCCTCCTCTGAATTCCTTGACACCCAAGCAAGGAGCTCAGGGGAGGTTCTTACACGAACCAGCATCGATCAGTCTGGAGTTGGTATAGTGGTCGTTCGGTTCTACACCTGCTTCCTGTGAGCTAGTGTCCCCGCCCGCCCTCGCCTAGGAGCATCAATGGATGCAGAAGACATCACGAGATTTAACGAATTAACTCTAGTCGCTAACGAGCGAGATGCTTTAGACGTGTCCGACCTGCTCGAGGTTGGACAACTGCTAGGCGAGGTGACCCGGGCCGCTGCTGCACTGGCCGATCATGCAAACGCCGAAGTCACCACCCTGCTAGATCGGTACATCTTGCATGATGACACGGGAGAGGAGCCACAAGCTCGCCTCGCTGAGGCCCGTCACCGTCTCACAAAGATGGCGAGTCTGTTGCAGGACGTCAGCAAGAACGCCGACCGTTACTACGCCGCGATGGGGCACATCGGCGTGCAGACGGTTCTTGAAGCTGATGAAAATCGCCCCTAATCACCAACACCCGAGCGCAATTAGATGCGAGAAAATAGAAAACCACTCGGAACTATCTCTCGCCTTCCACTGGAGTCAGACTGCCCCAACCACCGTGCCGTTCCGGGACCTGCGGAGCCGTCTGCTTCGGGGTTGAGGAACGATGGAGCAGCCATTGGCGGTACCCGCCGGTAACTGGCTTGACCGGGCAGATCTCGCGTTCTGTTCCCTTTGACTCAGGCTAGCCGGGGTCCCTGTAGCAAACAGCGAAAATCCAACGGATATAGCTCTGAACTGCGGGTCCTTAAAGTTCGTTGCAGGCAGATGCGACGCGGGTGGTGTACGTCCGGTGCGCCTTGCGCGCGGCTGGTCCGGCGGTTTGCTCGGCCAGGGCCGCGCTCTGCTGTAGCACCGCTCAGTGCAGTGTGAGTGGTGCGGTGATGCGGACCGATTGGCCCTGACCGCGGCGGATTGCCTTCCCTGCGGCGATGGCTTGACGGACGGCGCCGACCCTCTGGCCCGCTGACCGGAGCGGGCCGAGGGCCGGTCACGGCGGATCTCAGCCGCCGGACGCGGAGGGCCGAGGTGTCGCGGAAGGCTGAGGCGCGAGATAGCGGGTGACCAGTTCCTCGAACCGGGTGATCGCGGGCCGCCAGTCGGCGGGCAGGTTGTGGCAGCGGGTGGCGTGCCTGCCCCGGTAGCCCAGGGTGTAGGTGAAGTGGTCGGGGACGTCACAGCCCGCCGTGGAGGACGACCACGTCCGGATGTAGGCGAGCCTGCGCCGCAGGGAGCGGAACTCGGCCGGGGCGAGCTGGAAGTCGGCGCTCGTGGTGGTCGTCGTGCCGTGGGCCTTGCCGTACCGGTCGATGGTGATCGTCTCGTGGATTCCGGCGAAGCCCCCCGACTTCTCATAGACGATCACCGCCGCGGGGGCGCCGGTCGTGGAAGGCTTCGGAGTCTCGGCCCACGCCGTCGCCGGGCTCACCGTCGCCGATGCCAGGACCGCCGCGGCGACCATGTGTTTCACCATGACATGTTCCTTTCGTGAGCGTGGAGCGTTTCGGGGCTCGCCGGAGGGACCGCCCGGCGGTTCGGTGGCGAGGCGTTCCGGGTACGGCTCACGCCTGCGGCGCGAGAACCGGCCGCCCGAACGCCACAGTCACCGGAAGGCTCCTGCGCACTCACGATCGATGTGCCACCAAAGCGAACAAGCCCCCGAAAGCACGCACCACTGCATACGTGTTCCGCTGTTTCCGCGCATGCCGACACCACCGTCCCCTCCCCTTCTCCGGAGACGGCGAAGCGGGCCGGGGCGCACGTGACGCCGGACAGCGGAACCAGGCTCGCGGCGACGGCCACGGAAGGCCACCTGACGCGCCGACGACCCCTCGGATTCCTCAAACGCGGGGAACGACATGACCGGCGACGGTGCTCGGCGTGTCACGGGCCGCTCTGACGGCCAGCACAAGGGCGGTCACCAGGGCGGCGGCCACCGTCACCGAAAGGACGAGGGGGCCGGGCCGCTCCTGCGGCCCGGTGCTCGCCACGATCAGGTTGAGGATGAGGAGCTGTCCGGTGGCGAGCGCGTAGCCGAACACCATGGTCGCCCCGGCCTGGGGCGGTACCGCGCAGGCCCAGATCAGGACGACGACGGTGCCCAGGATCGCCAGCGTCTTCGGCAGCGCGCCCTGGAAACCGCTCGCCCCGATGACACAGGCCGCGACGGCGAGCAGGAGGGCGAACGAGGAGAGGGTCAGGTATCTGCCCGGCGGCGAGGCGCCACGGGCGACCCTTCCCGCGGCCAGCAGGGCGGTACCGGTGGCGCAGACGTACGCCGCCATCTCCCACCAGATGGCCGGAAGGCCGCGGGCGGCCTCCCAGCCGGTGGTGAGGACGATCGCGGAGTCACCCATCCACACGGGCAGCGCGCCGACGAGCAGTCGCGCCCAGGTGTCCGGGCGGACGCTGCCCAGCATGCCGAAGGAGGCCAGCAGAAGCGCGAAGAACGGCAGGTGGGTGACCGCGAGGAGCATCATGGCGAGGTCGTCGTCCCACAACTGCCCGCGGGTCAGCGTGGAGAGGCCCCCCTCGTCGAGAAGGCCGAACTCCATGATCCAGGTGTCGAACGGGGCGTCGCGCACGGCCAGGACGGCGGGACCGGCCGGGACGAGGTGGGCGGTGAGCCGCAGCCAGCCCATCGTCCACAGCGCGACCGCCAGGAGGCCGAGCAGCCCGGCGCCCCGGATCAGCAGCCCCGGCAGCTGGGCGGCGGCGTCCTGGGCGGGAGCCGCGGCCTCCTGGGCGGGAACCGGATCGGCCGTGCCGAGCATCGCCTGGCTCACGGTCGCCGGGGACCACGGTGCCCGATCGACGTGTACGGTTCCCGCGACCGGCGAGACCGGACCGGCGTGCACGGTTCCCGCGACCGGTGAGACCGCCGCGGGTGGCGGCGTAACCGGTGTCCCCGGCGTCCCCGGCGTCCCCGGCGTCCCCGGTGGAGGCGAGAGCGGGTGCGCCGCACCGGCCCCGGGAACCGGAGGTTCGGTGATCAGCCGGGTGACGTCGGCGGGCAGCCATCCGGTCGCCGGGACGGCGGTCTCCAGATCCGCGAGAAGGGCGCTCGCGGTAGGTCGCTCCCCGGGGTCCCTGTTCATGCAGGAGGCGACGACGTCTCGCAGGCCGTCCGGCAGGCCGTCCAGGTCAGGGTTCTGGTGGGCGATCCGGTACATCAGCGCGGCCTGCGGGCCCTCGCCGTACGGCTGGACGCCGTAGGCCTCGCACAGGACCGCGCCGAGCGCGAAGACGTCGGCCGCCGAGCTCACCGGAGAGCCGACGATCTGCTCGGGCGCCATGAATCCCGGCGTGCCGATCGACGCCCCCGCCCGGGTGAGCGCCGTGGCGTCCATCGCGCGGCTGATGCCGAAGTCGATGACACGGGGCCCGTCGTCCGCGAGCAGGATGTTGGCCGGTTTGAGGTCCCGGTGCACCAGCCCCGCCGAGTGGACGGCCTCAAGGGCCTCGGCCAGCCCGGCGCCGAGCACCCGGACCGAATACTCGGGAAGGGGCCCGTGGGTGCTGAGGACCGTCGCGAGCGAGGGGCCGGGAACGTAGGCGGTGACCACCCAGGGGGGATCGCCCTCGACGTCGGCGTCCACCACCTGGGCGGTGTGGAAGCCTCCGACCAGACGGGCGGCCTGCACCTCCTGCGCGAAACGCCTGCGGAACTCCAGGTCGGCGGCCAGCTCGCGCCGCACCACCTTCACCGCGACCGCCCGTCCCCCGGGGGAGTGCCCGAGGAACACCTCTCCCATGCCGCCCTGGCCCAGGCGACCCGAGAGGCGGTAGCGGCCGATCATCTGAGGGTCGGAGGGCTGGAGGGGGTCCATGGGCATTTCTCACTCCGTGGAGATGAGCGGTTCCTCAACGCCGTTATATAGCATTAAGGATGCATCGTTCCATAAAAGGTTTTTGATGGAGACTCAAACCAGCACGGAGAGCTTTATATGTCCGTTTGAGTGGCATATGGCAGTTTGCAGGAATTTCCCGCCCGACAGGCGCGGCGTCACCATCCCTCCGCCCCACGATCCCACGGCTCGCCACACGCCCCCCGGCGGAACCCGGACCCCGCAGAGCCTCAGAGCCGAGCAGCGGGCCCCGGGCACCCCGCCGGTACCGCCCCCCCGGTCCCGCGCTCTTGCACGGCGCTTGCGGGCCGTACGGCAAGCGGCGATCGAGCGGCTTGAAGCGGGTGCCCCTATCACTGGTCGAGGCCTGGGGAGGCCCCGCCGGGCGGCGCCGACGGACGACGAACCTCTGTCCGGGGCCGGCACCGCCCGGTTTCCCCCGCCTCCGGCGAGACCCGCGCCACCACCGGCTCGACCACGGACGGCTCACGCCCACCACCGCCCCGTCCGGTCTGGAGCGGCGCGCCGACGAGCGCTCCTCGCGACGGGGAAGACCTCACCCGGAACGGCAGAGCGCAAGCGGGACGGTCAGGGAAGGGGGAAGTCGAACTCGCCGTCCTTGACGCCGCCGACGAACGCCTCCCACTCGCCCCGGCTGTAGACGATCACCTCGGCCTCGGGACGACGGCTGTGCCGTACGGCCACCCGCCCACTCCCATCCCCCAACGGCCCCGCTTCCACACACTGGCCACCGGCGTCAGGGCTCCTCGTGCTGACATGCCAGGCGATGCTTGCCAGTTCCTCGCGGGTGACCATCACGTGCCCCTCCCATTTGCTTGCCTGACAGAATCGGCGGCGCTCCGGATAACGGTTGCGGACTCATCCGGAGTGAGCGCGGCGCTATGAATTGAATCGTACGCTCGTGCGAAGTTTTCGACACCCTCCGCCTCGGTGTAAACGGCGCCTCCTCTGGTCTCCACACATGTCACATCGGAATACGCCTCCGGCATGTCGAAAATCATGAAGGAACCTTCCAGACTGGCGTGCGCCCCGGCGGTGAACGGCAGAACCCGGACGGTCACATTCGGTCTGGCCGTTTTCTCGGCCAGGTGCTCCAACTGGGCACACATCACGTCCGGGCCACCGATCACACGGTGAAGCACCGCCTCGTCGAGGATGACCTGCAGTCGCAGCGCCGCCTCCACGTCGAGCACGCGCTGCCGGGACATCCGGAACTCCACCCAGCGTTCGATCTGGTCGGCGGAAGCCCCCATGCCGCTCGCGCCGATGACCGCCGAAGCGTAGTTCCGGGTCTGAAGGAGGCCGGGGACCAGCATCGCCGCATAAGCATGGATTCCCTCGGCACGGGTTTCGAGCCAGGCGTGATCGAGCATTCCGCCGAGAGAGTCTGCGGCATAGCCATCCCACCAGCCTTTGCGCCAAATATCACGGCTGAGCTGTTCGAGGCCGTCACGGACCTTCCGGTCGTCGACACCGTAGAGGTTGAGCAGCGCGAGCACGTCGGCGACTCTCGCCGGGATGATGCCGGACTCCACCCGGCTGATGCTTCCGGCGTCACGCTGGAGGTAGTCACCCGCCTGCCTGAGCGTCAGCCCAGCCGACTCGCGGTACTCCCTCAGGTGCTTGCCGAGCCACTGAGCACGCAGCGTCGGCCCTCGCTTCACCTTCATTGTCCGCCTCCTGGGAATTTCACCGTTGAACATCCGGCCCTATCGGACAAACTTGGACAATAACAATATTGATTTACTACAACCTTGCGTTTATTTAAATTCGATGTCACGCTACCAGGGCAGCGGCGATCACGCTGCGCATTGGCGTGAAAACGCAAAGGAATCACCCGGGGCAGGGTCGCCCGCCCGATCTCCGCCCGGATTCACCACCGGAAGGAATTACCCGACATGGAGCACCACAACGGCCCCAATCGGCCATCCGCCAATCAGGCGGCAAACTTCGGGGAAGGGCACCCGGACACGGAGCTTGGGCACGCGCACCAGAGCACGCACCCGCTGATCGGCGAACTGCCGCGCATGTTCGCCCTGGCCCAGGGGTTCGACGAGGGCGACGAGGAAGAGGAGAGCCCGACGGAGGTGGTGGCCTACGGGCTGGCGCTGCCGGGAGGGGCTACGACGACCGTCGGCGCGAACGGCCACGGATTCGGCCTGTGGAACAGCGCCAGCAGCGCCGCGCGGCGGCTCCACTCCGACCTCGCCTGGCTGGGCGAGGACGCCGTACGACCGGACGGCGCCGGAGGGTCCCCGTCGTAGCCGCGAGGAAGAGAAAGGCGTCCGGTTCACCGTGAACCGGACGCCCGGGGAGCGGCCGAGGCGGCAGCGCGACGGCGAAACTCACCCCGGGATCTGGCGCCCCTATTTCGGCCCGCAAAAATATTGATCTTGTTATATTTTGGAATAAGAGTGGTGCTCCACAGAGGCGAGCCACCTATCGACGGGAAAATATGACCAATCAGCTCGTACGATGGGAGATCGACGGCGGATCTGTAGTCGTCGAAACGGACGATAAGTACATTACGGACTGGGCTCCGGTGTCCACGGCCGGCGATCGCGTCATCTATGACGCGAAGCAACGATTCGAAGACGCCCTCAAACATGTCAGAGGTGCCGCGGAGGCGGCGCTGAAGACCTTCCGCGAGGGCGTGGTCGAGCCGGACGAGGTCGAAGTGGAGTTCGGCGTGAAGCTGGGCACCGAGGCGGGCGCCGTCATCGCCAAGGCGTCCGTCGAGGGGAACCTCATCGTCAGGATCAAGTGGTCGGGGACCGGAAGCCGCGAGCAAATCGAGTAGAGCGTGTTCACCATGTGGCGTGCCCGGATCACCGGGAGGAAAGATCGATCACTGGTCACCGGCGCTGGAATCCTGATAGACGCCAAACGCCTGCTGACCTGCGCACACCTCGTTAAGGACTGTTCGGATCTCACCGTCAGTTTTGTGCAGACGGGTCGGCGGGACCTTCAGGACCTCCCCGCCGACATTTCACACATGGGCCCCTGGCAGCGCCCCGGCGACCCCGGCGACGTGGCCGTTCTCGAACTGCCTCATGAAATCGATCTCGTTCCGGCCCGGTTGTCGCTTCGGCCGCTTCAGTCGAGCACCACGGTCGAGCTGAACGCCCACGGCTTTCCCAAGGATTCCGGCCTTTTCGGCTCAGCCCTCCGATTACGGGTGACCTCGTCGCACGGCATCGGCGAATGGCTGCACATCGAGGCCGCGACCGGCCACGCGGAGATTCCCCGTGGAGGATTCAGCGGTTCGGGTGCGTACGAGGAAATCAGCGGCGAGGTCCTCGGCATGATCTCGGACGCCTCGAACGACCAGAACCGCCGCACCGGCCGCATGATTCCCGTCGGCACGATTCGCCGGCACTGGGAGGAGATCGACGATCTACTCGACCTGCCCTGGATGCCGCGGGACGAAAGAATCCGCCTTCGCGCGATCGTCCGCGACGCCAGGACCGATGTCGACCTCGCGACACTGGTCGCGAACGAGTTTCCCGGGACGCCCCGCCCCCGGGACCTCGTCTCACCGTGGGACGCCATCAGGTTCGTCGCCGAGGAACTCCACGCGGACGGCCGTGTCGCCCGCGTCGTCAACGCCGTCGCGGCGCATCTGACGGATTCTCACACCGGGGCGAACCTGAAAGACTGGATTCGGCACGATCTGCGAACTCCCCCGGCGGCCGACACGACGAAGGCCGACGAAGACGCGGAACCCTCCTTTTTCATCTCGTACTCCCGTGATGACGCCGCATACGTGAACCGGCTGGCCGAGCACCTGCGCTCCCAGGGCCTTCCCGTATGGCTCGACGTCCACGCGAAATGGGGCAGCAATCCCATTCGGGAGGCCCACCGACGGATCTCCCAGGCGCTGGGCGTCATCGTGATCATGTCGCCCAGCGCGGAGCGGTCCGATCGGATGATCGGAGAGGTCCTTCAGGCCCAAGAGCATGACCGCAGGATCTTTCCCATTCTCCTGCGAGGGAAGGTCCCCTACTTCCTGGGCGCCACCCAGCCCTTCGACGCCCGCGACGGCGGGATGCCCGACGAGAGCTACATCCGCGTTCTGCGGAACATCCATGATGCGACCGCCGTAACGGGAACCCAAGGCCCGGTCTCGGCACAGCCGCCGCCGGCGCCCCCGCCGCCGCTCCCGGTGTCACTCATCTCCGGCACCGCCTCGACACGGAACCTCGTGTCCTTCCTGAAGGACGGCGACCTCGAGCACGCCGACATCTGGACGACGACGCTCCTCCTCGAGGCCGCGGGGCGGATCAGGAATGGCTGGATGCGCCAGGTCGACGGAGGGCGCCTGCCGTATGAGCTGCTGAGCGAGGTGGACACGCTCTGGTCACGCGCTTCGGACGGAACGCAGGGGTTCGGAGCGCAGCTGTCCCGCCACGCCGGGCCTGCGGCGGGCACGCCCGCCGGTTACGCGGGCGACTTCTTCGCACTGGCCGAGGCCCTGGGCTGGCGGGAGAGCCGCCAGGCGACGCCGAGATACGGGGAGTTCGTCCCGTCCGGGCCTCTCCCCACCGGTTTCTTTCCCACGCTGCGCAATCCGCAGCTCGAACACTATCGGGGCTGGCACGACCACTGGCGGCAGACCGTGATGGCGGTCCACCTGCAATTACGTAAATGGAGGGGGCGGCGATGAGTGCCATGTTCCTCGTCAAGATCCCGAAAGGCAAGGTCGGCATCGTCAGACGCAAGTTCGGCCGGGTGCATCCGGACGACGAGGGCCGCGAGATTCGCGTCAACGAGTCCTCCCCGGGAACCCGGGCCGCGACCCTTCAGGCGGACCGCTTCTACACGCTGCCGAGCTATCTCTACGAGGTGGAGATCGTCGAGCGGACCGAGGTGCCGCTGGGGACGATCGGTGTCGTCGTGGCGAAGGACGGGGCCCCTCCCTCCTCAACCCGGACGCTGTCGGCGCACGTCGAATGCCGGGACTTCCAGGACGGTGTGGCGTTCCTGCGGAACGGAGGGATGAAGGGCAGGCAGCCGGGCGTCCTTCAGGGGGGCGCCTCCTACGCCATCAACACGGAGCTCTTCGAGGTGGTCACCGTACGGACCCCCGAGGCGGGCAGATACGGCCTCACGACCGAGGATCTCGCGGAGGTCAGGATCCAGGAGGGCACCAGCGGGGTGGTGGTGGTCCACGAGGGCGAACCCGCGGGAGAGGAGGAGGGAGCGGTCGGCCGCCGGGTGCCGGGACACAACAGCTTCCAGCTCCCCCTGGTCTTCCTGAACGGCGGAGGGCAGCGGGGGCTGCAGGAGGAGCCCCTCGGCAGCGGCGTCTACCGGATCAACCCCTGGTTCGCCAGGGTCATCCACATCCCCACCCGCATCCTCGTCCTGGACTGGAAGAAACCGGGGAGCAAGCGGCAGAACAACCTGGACTCGTCGCTGGAGCAGATCCGGATCAACGTCGAGGGCCACTGGGTGCGGTTCGACATGACGCAGACCATCCAGATCCCGGCCAAGGCCGCCCCCGGGCTGGTCAGCCGCGTCGGCGAGCAGAAGAGCGACCAGGACGACCCTCCGGTACGGCGGTTCGTCGACAAGGTTCTGGCCCCCGCCGTCGAGGGCTACTTCCAGCGCGCGGCCGCGGGTCGTCCGATCCTCGACTTCCTCACCAACGCCGAGGCGATCCGGCTCGAGCTCGCCGAGCAGGTGCGCGAGGCGCTGAGCGCCTGGCAGGTCACCCCGGTCGACACCGTCCTCAACGAGTTCGAACCCGAGGGGACGAGCCTCGACGAGCTGCGGCAGTCCATCGTCAGCGAACGTGAAAAGCGGCAGTTGCTCCAGCACACCCGCGAGAACAAAAAGATCGAGAGGGAGCTCGAGATAGGGCAGATCGGGGTCGAGCGAGAACGCCGCAAGCTGGAGAGCGTCGCGCTCGCCGAGCAGGTCCGCCTCCTGAGCCGTGACCACGTCGCCATGGAGCGGTTCCTGGCCCAGCTCAAGGAAATCAACGTACCGACCTACGTCGGCGGCAACGCGGACGCGCTTTTGCAGCTCATGCCGATGCAGGCCGCCCAGGAGTTGATCAACAACGCGATGCGGGGGGCGTCGGCCGTCGACGCCCAGCGGCGGCGGGAGATCACTCCGGGCGCGTCCCAGGGCAGCGTCGAGGCCGCGCTGAAAAAGGCGCTGACCGACCAGCGATCGGCGCAGCTGAGCGGCGCCTCCCAGCGGGAGCAGACCGTCGTCGTCTACCTCAGCCGGGACGACGGCCACGCCGACGTGCAGGACGCCGTCGACCGGTTCGCCCAGGCCTTCGGATGGGCCGTAACCGGGGAGTCGGCCCCGACGACCGCCCCGTGGTTCCAGACGATCACGATCCAGGCGGACGAGGGGGGCACAGCCGCCACGCCCGAGGAGATGGAGGCCGAGTTGCGGCGCGCGGCGGCCCTGCAGGGCACCGATGACCCGTGGAGCAGGCCCGGCGCCGCGGTGAGGCTGCTGGAGTCTCTGAGCGGCACGCCGCTGGCCGTTCTTCTCATCGGCCCCCTCCTGCTCGTCGAGGTACACGGGGAGCACGCCCTGCTCTCCCTCGGGCACCGGCAGCTCAGCCACCTCATCCGCAGGCCGGGCAGGCTCCTCACCGAGCCGCTCGAGGTCGTCGCGGACCTCCGCAGGAGCATGGGAGAACTCCCGTGACCCTCGGCTCGCGAGAGGCGCGGCCGGGCACCCCCCTCTTCGGCGACCGGCCTGCGCGCGCGGCCGTCGTCATGCTCGGACAGGCGCGACGGAAAGGCGGGCGATGATGGCCGTGTACGGGATCGACCTCGGGACCACCTATTCGTGCATCGCCCGTGTGGACGAAACCGGCAGGCCCACGGTGCTCCGCAGCCTGGAGGGCACCGACACCGTCCCTTCCGTGGTGTTCTTCGAGTCGGCCGACAACGTGGTGGTCGGAGCCACCGCCAAGGACAGCTCCGCGCTCGAACCCGACCTGGTGGTCAGCCTGATCAAGCGGGAGATGGCGCACAGCACTCCCTGGAGGGGACACGGCAGGACGTACACCCCCGAGGAGATCTCCGCGCTCATCCTCAGAAAGCTGGCCGAGGACGCCCGCGTCGCCACCGGGGAGGTCGTGAGCGAAGTGGTGATCACCGTTCCGGCCTACTTCGGCGCGGCGGAGCGCGACGCCACGCGCAAGGCGGGCGAGATCGCGGGGCTCGACGTCATCGACGTCATCTCCGAGCCCGTCGCCGCGGCCATCACGTACGGCGTGCTGAACCCGGGGCAGGACCGGACGATCCTCGTCTACGACCTGGGCGGCGGGACCTTCGACACGACGGTGATCACGCTCAGGGACGGGAACATCGAGGTGGTCTGCACCGACGGCCATCACGAACTGGGCGGCACCGACTGGGACGACCGGATGATGGAACACCTCGTGGAGGAGTTCACGCGGGAGCATCCGGACGCCGGCAACCCACTGGACGACAAGCACACCGAACAGCAACTCCGCAGGGACGCCGAGGACCTGAGGAAGACCCTCTCCTCCAGGAACCAGCACGTCGTGCGAGTCGTGCACGCGGGCAGGGTCGCCAGGGTCGAACTCACCCGGGAGACGCTGGAGAACCTGACCAGGGACCTGCTCGACCGCACCGTTGAGATAACCAGGCGGACGATGGAGACGGCGGCGGCGAAGGGAGTGCGGGACTACGACCACTTCGTCCTCGTCGGCGGCTCCACCAAGATGCCGGCCGTCGCCCGGGCGCTGCAGGAGGCGTTCGGGATCAGCGCCCGGATTCAGGACCCCGACCTGGCGGTCGCGAAGGGAGCCGCGCTGTACGCGTTCGAGGAGACCTACCGGCGGCTGCTGCGCTCGGGCGATCGCGCCCGAGCGGAGGACCTTGTCTCCCGGGCCGGCCTGACGGCGGCGCAGCAGACGCGGATCGCGGCCCGGACGATAAGGACGGTGGCGTCGCGCGCCTTCGGGATCGTGATCGGGGACGAGGAGGGCTCGCACCTGCACGTGGACCACCTCGTGCACGCCAACGACCTCCTTCCCGCGTCCGTGACGAAGGAGTTCTGCACCGTCCAGCGCAACCAGAGCACCGTCAACGTAGAGGTCATGGAGCAGGCGGGAAGCACGGAGTCGGCGCGGATCGACGACAACAAGAAGATCGCCGGTGGGCATCTCTCGATTCCGGGCGGCAAACCGAAGGGCTGGCCGATCGAGGTCACCTTCGAGCTGGACACCTCGGGGCTGCTGAACGTGACCGCCAAGGAGCAGGAGACCGGCGAACGCCTCACCCTGCGCGTCCAGGTGGGAGGCATGTCCGAGGAAGACGTCGAGGCGTCCCGTACGACGCTGTCCCGGATGCAGGTCAGCTAGGCGGCCTTGAATGATCTTTGATGACGAGCGATACATCGAAGAGGTGCTCGAACCCGCCCGCCGTCCCGGTGGCGCGCTCCCCGACGACCTGCGCGTGCGCTACCAGGTGGACGAGACGATGAGCGCGGCCACGGTCGCCGAGACCGCCCGGCGGGTACGGCAGAGCTGGCGGCTGGCCAGAGGCCAGCTGAAGTTCAAAAGGCTCGTCAACCGGCTTGAGGCCGACGACCAGGGAAAGTACCGGGAGATCTTCGCCGCGGCGGAGGGCGGAGATCTCGGCCCGCTGCACACGGCCTTCGCGCAGACGACCGAGCACGCCGCCCGGCGGCGCGCGGACGCGGAGAGCCGGCTTCGCGCCGCCGCCGGGCCCCTGCGCCTGGTGGTTCCGGACGTCATGGAGCGCATCGCGGAGGACACCGGGCTCGGGACGGAGGAGACCCGGCGGATCTGCGAGACGCTCAGGATCGACGTGTGCGAGCCCGACCAGCTGCCGGAGGTCGCGCCGTACGTGCGCTACAGCGAGGTGCGCACGGCGCTCGACACGCTGGACAACCGGCATCTGGCGCACTTCGTGTTCGGCGTCACCTGCCGGGGGATGCGGGTGCTCGGCGGCTTCTCGATGCCGGGCGGGGCACCGCTCGACCGGGACGCCCTGGACAGGGTGCGGAGGAAGTGGACGGCCGAGCCTCAGGGGTCGCTGACGACCCGGGCGGAGACCGTGCTGACCGCGCTGCGAACCGTGCCGGATCCGGCCGAGTTGGTGCGCTACGACATCGTGGCCCGGTTACGCGAGCGGGCGCACGAGCACGCCAACGACGACACGCTGCTCCAGCACGCCACCGGCCACCTGGACCTGGCCCTCGACGAGGCACGCAGGCTGGTCTTCGCGGTCCGGCACGAGAGCCGCTACAAGGCCTCGTGGAGCGGTACGGCGAACCGGCTCAGGGAGCTGATCGACATCGGGGACATCGTGGGCGCGGTCGACCTCGCGCGGACGCTGAGTCAGGCGGCGCTCGCCGGTGAGGTGGCCGAGCTCGTAGCCGAGGCCCAGACCAGGCTGGACACGGCCGTGCGACTGAGGAACGAGGCCGTGCAGGACGGCACGGACCCCGACCAGGCCTGGCTGAAGCTGGAGGACGCGCTCAGAAACGTCCCTGACCTGCCCGAGGCCGGGGAACTCCAGGCCAGGCTGAGCCCGCATCCCGCCGGGCGGCCCGTGGCGGAGGCGCGGGACGGCGGTGTCCTGATTTCGTGGGACCGTTCCCCATCCAAGGTGGGTGAGATCCGCTACGAGGTGCGCAGAAACGGCGGGCCGCTCGCCACCGTCGCCGAGCCCCCCGTTCACGACGACGCGCCACCCGTCAACGTCGCGCTCCACTACGAGGTGGTGGCCCGTCGCGGCGAGGGCGCCGCTCCGCCCGTGAGCGCCGCGCCGATCATCCTGCGGCCGGAGCCGGAAGAGGTCCGGGTGACCGCCGGGGACGGCGTCGTGTCCGGCGGGTGGGCCGCTCCGGCGATGGCCTCCCGCGTCGTCGTGGTCAGGGACGGGACGCCGATCACGGCCGATCGCACCGGTTTCCGGGACCTCCGGGTGGTCAACGGGGAGGACTACACCTACGTGGTCTCCGCGGTGTACTTGGCGCCCGGCGGCGAGGTGGTCACGCCCGGCGTGAGCAGAACCGTCACGCCCGTGGGACGTCCGGAACCGGTCCGTGAGTTCGAGCTCCGCCCGGACCCGTCGGACCAGGGTGCGTTCCGCGCCCGCTACGACGAGCCCGCGACCGGCACGCTGGAGATCGTCGCCCTGCGGGGTGAGCCGCCGTGGCCGGTGGGAACGACGATCTCGGTGGCCGAACTCCGTGCCGCCAGCCGTACCGTGCCGTCCTCTCCTGAGCGCGACGGCCTGACGATCCGCCCCACCGGCGTCAGCATGGTCCTGCTCGCGGTGACCCTCATGGGCGATCTCGCCACGATCGGGGGGCATCGGGAGCACGTGAACCTGCCCTCCGTCACCGACCTCACCGCGGAACGCCGGGGCACCGCGGTGAACGTGGGGTTCACCTGGCCGCCGGAGACGAGTGAGGTGCGGGTGCGCTGGAGCGGGCAGGAGACGCTCGTCTCGTCCGCGCGCTACCGCGCGCAGGGCGGCATCCGGCTGACGTCACCCGAAAGCGAGGAGCTGACCGTCGAGGTGACCCCGGTCGTGCTCCTGCGAGGCGAACACGTCACCGGCCCGGCGACCGCCGTCCGATTACCGGCTCTGGTCCCGGTGCGGTACGACGTGGCGCGTGAGGGCCCGCCGTGGCGGCGGCACCTGGTGCTCACCCTGACCTGCGACCGTCCCGTACGGCTGACGCGCCTGTCACTCGTGCTCAGGCCGGGGTCCATCCTGCCCATGTCCGCCGCGGACGGCGTCACGCTGGCCGAGTGGGCGGGCCTGGAGGTCCCGGCCCGGCTGGAGAGGCCGCTCCCTGACCAGGCCGGGCCGTACTGGCTGCGCTGCTTCGCCGACAGCGGAGTCGAGCTCATCGATCCGCCGGTGCGGCGGCTGAGGACGAGGTGAGGAATGATCACCTGTCTCCACTGCTTCGCCGGCCTGCGGGCCGGCGAGATCGAGTTCCGTTGCGTCGGCAGGTCCGGGCGCGGCGTCGGCTGTGATCCGGAGCCGGACACGGTCCTGGCGGACCGTCTCGGCTCGGCGGCGGCCTCACTGCCCCCCGCCTTCGCGGTTCCCCGGCCTGGGCGCCAGGCCGAATGCCCCCGCTGCCACCGTTCGACCGGCCGCCGGGTCTGTCCACGGTGCCACAATGCCCTGCCCGCCGAGTACTGTCAGACCGCGGGCAGGATCATCGCCCTGGTGGGCGCGAAGGGCTCGGGGAAGAGCACCTACATCACGGTCCTGCTGCACGAGCTGGCCAACCGGGTCGGCGCCGAGTTGAACGCCTCCCTGGTGGCCTGCGACGAGCGGACGATCAAGCGCTACAAACAGGACTTCGTCCGCCCGCTGTACGGCGAGGGCCTGTTACTGGGCGCCACCCGGTCCGCGGAGACCGACCCCGGCGGACCGTTGGTCTACCTGCTCACCAGAACGATCCCGGGGCGCCTGCGGAAGCGGACGCGCTCACTGGCGCTGGTCCTCTTCGACACCGCGGGTGAGGATCTGCGTAGCCGTGACCGTACCGAACTGCACCTGTCCTACCTCAAGGCGGCCGATGCCGTCATCTTCCTGCTTGACCCGCTCGGACTGCCGGGTGCGAGAACGGTGGTGAGCGGCCCCACCTGGAGTACCGGCGAGGTGAACCGGAGCGACCCGGACAGCGATCCGATCGATGTGATCAGCAGGGTCACCGAACTGCTGCACGAGGGGCGCGGTTCGCACCGGCTCAAAACACCGGTCGCGGTGGCGCTCAGCAAGATCGACGTGCTGCGGCCTGAGCTGAGCCGCCAGTCGGCCCTGCACCGCGCACGGCTCCCCGCGGGTCACCTGGACCTCGACGACCGGGAGGCGGTGCACGAGCAGGTGCGTGCCCTGCTGGACCAGTGGCAGGCCGGCGTGGTGGACCGGTACCTGGGCCAGCACTACACCGACCACGCGCTGTTCGGGCTTTCGGCGCTCGGCGGGGTGCCCGACACGCGTGCCGGCAGAGTCGGCCCCGGGGGCATCCGCCCCTATCGCGTGGAGGATCCGCTGCTCTGGCTGCTGTACAGGTTCGGAATGCTGGCCGGGCGTGCGACGGTGCGGCGATGACCTGGCAGCTTCACTACACCTCCGTGGCATCCGGTCCAACGGGCCGGGCGGGGTTCCAGTTCGTCGCGGAGACGCCGGATCTGCCCTCGGGCATGCGGCCGCGGGTCGCCTCCCTGCTGACGTACAGGCCGCCGCCCGGCGCCCCCATCGCCCCCACCCCGGAGGAGATGTCACGCTTCCCCGTCGCGCTGACCTATGACTCCCTCGACACCCATCGGGTGCTGACCCGCTGCGTCTACCTCGGCCAGGACTACTCGGCACGCTACGGAAACTTCTTCGGACACGCGCTGGTGGTCACGCCCGGCGAGCTGACCGGCCTGAGGCCGGTCGAGCTCTGGTACGCCCCCCTCTGGGAGACCGCTCCCGCGCTCCCGAACACGGTTCTCCCCGGCCTGACCGAGATCGTCCCCGGAGACGCCGCCGATCCCGAATCCCTCGGAGAATGGCTGGCCTCCCAGGGTGACGGCGGGTACGCCCGGCTGGGTTTCCTGCTGGAGACAGTGGTGCGGATCCTGACCCGCGGGCACGGACGGCTGATCCTGATAGCCCGGGACGTCGAGGAGATCGTGCGGTGGATCACCGTGATCTCGTACTCGCTGCCGTGGGCCGTCGCCATGAGACTGTCCTTCGTCACCTACAGCGCCGATCCGGCGACGGCCTCGCAGATCATCGTGGGCACCACGCCGGACGTCTGGCTCCCCGCCGATCTGGAGGCCGAGGTGGTCGTCCTCACCGACCCCTCCGCGGGCTCGGGAACGAGCCGCCTCGCCCGCACGATCGTCGGCTGCTGGCGGCGGATGGACATGGCCGGCATAGACGGGATGGCCGAGCTCGGGAAGGCCGGTCCCGAGGCCGCCGCGGCGCTCGTGGCCTTCTGCCGTGGCGACACCACCGTCACCCGCGCCGAGCAACTGAACATCGCGCGTCTGCTGGACGAGGCTTTCCCCGGGTGGGTGTGGCGGGACCTGGCACAGGCGGCCGACCGGATGGAGTACGAGCTCGCCGCCGCCGCGAGCACGGTCGGCCCGCCGGACACGGCCGACCGCTGCGCCGCCCGGTGCGTCACGCTGGCCTTGCGGGACCCCGGGCTGCACCCGCTCCCCGTGACGCTCCGCGCGGCGACCGGACAGGCTCTCGGGCCGCGGGTCCGGGACGCGATCGCGGGTGCGCTCACCGGTCTGGAGGCGGCGACGGCGGAGACCGGCGCGCGCGTGCTGACCGACGACGTCTGCGACCTGCTCGTTCACGGCGATCTGACACGCGCGCCGCGCACCGGGGTGGCCGTCGTCCGCTCGCTGGCACGGCGGGGCAGGCTGGAGCGGACCGACGCGACGGAGCGGCTGGTACGGCTGGCCCCCGGCCCGGCCGCCGAAGCCGAACGCGACATGGCGTTGCGGGAGATCTGGGCCGAGCCGCCGTCACTCGCCGAATGCGGGCTGGTCGTGGAACGGCTGGGCACGTCGATGCGGGTCTCCCCCCTCCTGGCGGAACTGCCGGGGCGCGCGTTCCTCACCGGAAAGCTGCTGGAGGAGGAGACGGTGGATCTGGCGAGGCTGGTCAGGGCCCGCGTGCCCGGGCCGCCCGCCAAGGACGCCGAAACGGTGATCATCATCGCGGAGATCTCCAGGGCCGGTCGGCCCGATGTCTTGGCCGACCTGCTCGGGCGAATGCTCGAGACCGGTGAGGAGGTGAACGCGGAGCTGAGGAGGGCCGCGGGGAAGACGGTGGTGCGGATCCTGGACGCGCGAGGGCCGGAGTTCCGGGCGAAGGTCGTCATGACCGCGTCCCGGCGGGCCGCGTCGTGGCTGGTCGAGGTGTGGCTGAGGCGCAGGAGAACGCGAGAGGAACAGGTACGGCTGGTGGAGGTCGCGATCCGGTTGCGGCTGGGCGGGACCGTGAGCGGACCCGTCTTCGACCGGCTCGACGAGTGGGCGCGCGACCAGGTGAGCGGCAGATCACCGTTCAACTCCATGAAGGCCAGGTTCGCCCACGACAGCGAGCTGCTCAGGGGCTACCGGGAGCTGGTGCGCCCGCGACCCGGCTCGCGGCGCCCGCCGATCTGGAAGCGGGGCTGAGCACAGGTGGAGGAAACGGAGAGGCTCGTCAGCAGGCTCGTCATGCTCGCGTTCTCGACGGCGTGCCTGGTCGCCGGATCGCTCCTCTTTCCGGCCGTCGTCCTGCTGACGCTGATCGTCACGACGCTCGCGGCCGCCGGATACTACGCGTACCAGGCCGGCAAGGTGTTACTGCCCAGCGCGTCTGACGGCCTGTCCGTGCTCCCACCGGCCGGCGGCCCGGCCAAGGACCCGGCGTACCGGCACTATCTGCTGGGCCAGGTGTGGCGCGACTGGTCGGCGCTGGACCGGGCGACCCGTCCGGTCATCATCGGCAGGGTTCGGTCCGTACAGGCCTGGATCAGGCAGAGATGGAGGGATCGCCCGGCGATATATTTCCTCTTCACGTTGTGGCTCGGCATCGAGGCGGGTGTCGTGCTGGCCGTGGTCGCGCTGGCGATCGTCGCGGTCCTGCTGGCCGTCGAGTACGCGCTGGTCGTGAGCGTGGGCCTGCTCATGTGGCTGCCCTGCGTTCTGGTGCTGCGCGGCCTGGACCTGTCCTTCGCGCTTGTCCGACGCATTATGCAGATATGTCCTCATCCAGAGTGTTATGACCGGTTGACGCTGCCGGAGTACGCCTGCCCGTCCTGCGGAAAGCGCCACCGACGGCTGATTCCCAACGCGGACGGCGCGTTCCGCCATGTGTGCGTGTGCGGCTGCCGCCTCCCCACCACGATCCTCCTCGGCCGGCACCGGCTGCCGGCTTACTGTCCGGGATGCGACCGGCCGCTGCCGCCCAGGGTCGGGGTGGCCAGGATCGAGGCGCTGCCGTTCGTCGGCGGTCCCGACGCGGGCAAAACGACGTTCATGACACTGGTGATCGCCGCGTTGCACGGCACGGTCGAGGTGAACGGCGGGCGCGCGAGCTTCGTGACCAGGAGCGACGAGATCGCCTTCACCCGCCATCAGGAGGAGATGAGGCTGGGCAGGGTGTCCAAGACCCCCACTCCCCTGCCGACGGCCACGATGCTGGACCTCTCGCTTCCCGCCCCCGGGGGCCGGATCCTGTACCTGTTCGATCCCTCGGGCGAGCACTACACCGGGGCCACCAAGGTCGAGGCGATGAGCTACCTGGCGCACGGTGAGGCGATGGTCATCGTCATCGACCCGTTCGCGCTCCCGCTGGTACAGGACAGCCTGACGACGGCGGAACGCGACATGCTTTCCGCGGCCGGGATCTCGTTCTCCTCTGAGGATCCGGCCGACACCTTCCAGAGAGTGCGCAACGAGTTCGCCTCCCGGCCGGACGGCGGCAGGCAGAAGCGGGTGGCGGTCGTCGTCAGCAAGGCCGACCTACTGGAGAAGACGACCGTCGGCAGAGGGGTGAACGAGGTGCCCCGCTGGCTCGACGGGATGGGCATGGGGAACATGGTCAGGGACCTGTCCAACAGGATGGGCGAGATACGGTATCTGGCGTCGGGCCTTCCCCCGGACCTCCCGGCCGTTGCCCGGTTGGTCGAATGGCTGGTGGGACTGGTCGACCTGCCGCTCACCGCGTCGGCCGCCCTCCCGTACGGGCGGCCGACCACGGAGAACCCCCGAAAGGCCTGGAAGGCGTCCGCACGCCGAGCAGGCCTCATGCCGGTCAGCTACGTCGCCGCCCGCCGGACCGTCTTCGCCGCGTCGGTCCTCCTGCCCGGCGCCACGGTCGCCGTCGTGATCTCGGTCTTCGCGACCAGGTGAACGGCGCCGCCCCGCACCCGTCCGGCCAGGAACCGCGTCTTCAGGACCTGCCTCGGGCGATGAATTCCTCCGGATCAGCGTCCTGAACAGCGGATGAGACGCAACTCCCGGGGCCGGAGAACCAAGGGGCCGGGGCCGGACTCAGGCCACGCAGAACTCGTTGCCCTCCGGATCCTGCATGATCCACCAGTGCCCGGCCGGCCCTTCGCTCACCTCTCGGACGCGGACCGCCCCCAGGCCTTCCAGCCGGGCCACCAGCTTGTCGAGATCGCCGGGTTCGCTGTGGAGGTCGAGGTGCAAGCGGTTCTTGCCCGTCTTGCCTTCGGGCACGTCCTGGAAGAGCAGTCGTCGGCCGCGACCGATGCCGCTGGTTTCGTCGAACGGGTCCTCGGGGTGGCGGATCGCGGCATAGCCGCGGAAGGTCTTGCGGCCGCGGTGCTCGAACACCGCCTCCTCGCCGATGTGGCCGGCGGTCAGCAGTTGCTCGATGAGCGCGCCGGGGTCTTCCACCTCGTAGTCCAGGGCCGCGGCCCAGAAGTCCGCGAGGACGGGTGCGTTCGCGCTGTCGATGACCAGCTTCCAGCTCAGTGCCATGTAACCGGTTATACCGGTTGCATAAACTCCTCCGCAACCAAGAGGCTGACGCTGCCTGACAGCGGATGACGGCGGCCGCGTGGATGGCGAACCCGCCGGAGGCGGGGCGTCGCGGCGCCCGGTATCCGGCGGACCCCGGCACGTCAGGACAGGATCGGCCCGTAACGCACGATCACGATCATTGATGCCGCGATGACGGCGACCGGCAGGGCGGGGATGACCCACATCGCCACCCGCCGCGCCAGGGACAGCCTCCTGGGAGCCAGCCACACGAAGAGCGCCGCTGGCACCCAGCCCACAGGGACGGCCAGACACGCGTCGAAGACCTTGTGGGTCAAGGCCTCCAAGGAGGCACACTCGGCGACGTCGCTGCCGACCGGGGTGAGGCAGTCGTCGAAACCGATCGTTGCCACAAAGAACACCATGATGAACAACGCGACGCCCCACAGCAGGACGGCGACGCACGTCCACTTGAGGAACGACACCCCGGTCGGCAAGGTCTGTTCGGAGGGCATGGCTGACCTGAATGGGGCATCGTTCACGGCGCCAAGCCTAGGTTTTCCACGCCGACCGAGGAAGACCGTCGGCCGCGCCCTGCGTGCCTTCACCTCATCTGAGGGTCGAGCTTGGATCGAGGCCGGTCAGGTCGACGGTGGCGGCCCACAGGCGCGCCGCGAGCACGCTGTCGGCCGGGTGACCTTGGACGGCTTCGAGAACGGGCAGGCCGCGGATCCCGAACACCCGGGGCCCCCAAAGCTGGCCACCGCGCACGGACGGGTCGAGGACGGCCCGGACGGCGGGCCAGGCGGCGGCCTCCTTGCTTTGCAGGAGGAGGCCTGCGGGCAGGCCGCGCAGTCGTTCACCGCCGGTTCGGACGTGGACCGGTGGCCGCGAGGGGGTGAGGGAGTCGAGTGCGCCGCCGGGATGGGTGATCACGCTCAGCGTCGTGCTGCCTGCGGCGCGCAGGCGGCGGTCGAGTTCGAAGCCGAAGAGCATCTGCGCGAGTTTGGATCGTGCGTAGGTACGCTTCGGCCGGTAATCGCGTGTGCTTTGCAGATCGTCAAGGTCCAGGCTCTCGGACTTCGCCGTGAGGCTGCCGGTGGTGACGATGCGACTCGCGGACGTAGCCGTCAGCAGGGGCGCGAGCCACGAGATCAGCGCGAAGTGCCCCAGATGATTGGTGGCGAACATCAGCTCGTTGCCGTCCCCGGTCTCGCGCCGTGGCGGCTGGTCAAGCAGCACTCCGGCGTTGCAGACGACCGCGTCCAGTCTTTCCAGCCTCAGGGCGTCCGCGGAGGCTTTGAGCGAGGAGAGATCGGCGAGATTCAGGCGGATGTGACGGACGTGCGCGTCGGGGACGCGGGCGCGGATCGAGAGCTGCGCGGCCTCGGCCTTGGCGGGGTCACGGCCGGCGAGGACGACGGTGGCACCGGTACCGGCGAGTTGTTCGGCGACGAAGTATCCGATGCCCGCGTTGCCACCGGTGACGAGGAAGTTCTTGCCCTCGGCGTGCGGCAGGCGTCGTACGTCCCAGGGGGCTGGGCTGTGGAGAGAGGACATCATCCGGCTCCTCACAAATCTGAACTGACTCTGAAACTATAATCACTATAGATTCAGATGCGTTTCAGGTTGCGGTACGGTGAGGACATGCCGACGACGATGGGGCGCCGCGAGCGCAAGAAGGCACAGACCCGCCAGGCGTTGTCGGAGGCCGCGTTGCGACTGTTCTGTGAGCACGGATACGACGGCGTCACCGTCGCTCAGATCGCCGACGAGGCGGACGTCTCCATCGCCACCCTCTTCGCGCACGTGCCTGACGGCAAGGAAGCGCTGATCTTCGACGACGGCGCCGAACGACGCGTCTGGCTGGTCGCCGCGGTCCGCGATCGGCCCCCTGGCCAGTCAGTGCTGGAAGCCCTGCGCCGCTGCATGGCAGCCCGGGGGCCCTTCACCAACGATCTCCCACCCGAACTGCGCCACAAGCGCGACCTGATCGTCAGCACGCCCGCCCTGCGGGAATACTCACGCAAGCTCTGGATAGCCAGCGAGGGAGCCCTGGCCGAGGCGATCGCGGCCGAGAGCAGCCGCGCCCCCTCCGACATGACCGTCCGCGCTCTCGCCCGCTACGTCCTGGAGATCCCCGAACTCGCGGGCACGGAACCCGCCCCCCTGGCCGCACTGAACGCCATCTTCGACCTTCTCGAATCCGGCTGGCCCGGGTCGCCCGAAGAAGCCTGACCAAGCCCCCGCCGAGTCGGCTCGCCGAAGCCGGTGATGCGGTCGACGGCGGCACCGACGGCACCGACGACCTGGGGGATGCCGGTGGGAGTGCGTCTCTCAGGAGTGCGCTTCGGATTCGGGGGGCGGAAGGGCTTCACATCGACGACGAGCCGGACCTGGGTCGCGCCGAGGGTGCCGGTGATGTGCCAGCAGCCCTTGTACGGCACCGGCAGGCCGGTCGGCTGGAAACCGGGCGCCCGGTAGCCGCCGGGGACATCTCCTTCGACGGTCTCGCCCGTCCGCAGCGAGACCAGGCGGATGGTCAGCTTCTCGTCCCGCCCCGGCCACCACGGCATCTTGATCCGCAACGCGCCCTTCCCGTCCTGATAGGCGTAGCGCGCCGCCTCGGGAAACGTCCAGAGGCCGCCTCCGCCGTACCATCCGGAGCCGTCCTGCCGATCCGCCTGCTGGGCACGCAACCACGCCAGCAGCGCGTCGGACGGTTCGGCGGGCGGGTGGGCGACATCGGTCACCGGACACGAACGGCTCGCGCCGGAGGGAGGCGGTCGAGGGACAGGCCGAGCTCGGGTACCGGCTCCTGCGCCGCCACTGGCGTCAGGGACTGGCCGGTGAGGGAGCCCGGGAGCTTGTCAGGCACGGGTTCGAGGACCTCGGGCTGACCCGCGTCTTCGCCGAGACGATGGCGGTCAACACCGCCTCCCGCGCGACGATGGCCACGATCGGCATGCGGTACGTCCGCACGTTCCACATGGAATGGGACGAGCCTCTCCCCGGCAGCGATCTCGGCGAGGTCGAGTACGCGATCACACGACAGCAGCGGCTCGATCTGAAGACGAGCCGAACGCTTTCAGAACCGTGATCCGAGAGGTGGGTCGAATTCACCGTTCTCGACGCCGCGCATGAACGGCGGCAACGCCCGTACGGCCCAGCGACCCGCCTTGGCCCCCTACCCGTTCGAAGATCACCTGGATATCGGACTGGGCAGGACCGTGAAACCCGTAGCACATCGAGACACAGCGAGCTACATTGAATGCATGAGGACGATTACCCAGCGGGAGTTCCGCAACAACTCCGCGGCCGTCATGGACGCGGTGGAAGCAGGGGAGATCTACCACATCACGCGTAACGGCATCGAGGTCGCCGAACTACGACCTCTGGCCCGTAGACGGCGGTTGACCGCAGAGGAACTGGTGGCCCGACATCGGCGTCTCCCCCATGTGGACCACGCCCTGATGCGTCAGGAAGCCGATGAGTTCTTCGGCACGGATGACCGCGTCGACAGCGACGACGACCCCTGGGAGCGCGACCGTGCCTGATCGCGACGAGTCCGGAGTGCTCGACACGTGCACCTATATCGATCTCGATCTGATCGACCCGATGCGGCTGCCCGCCATCCCGGAGATCACCGCCATCACCCTCGCCGAGCTTCACCAGGGCGTCGCCATGGCCAAGGACGCCTTGAGCAGGGCCGCACGCGTGGAGAAGCTGGGGGCGGCGGTCACTGATTTCGATCCTCTGCCCTTCGACGGCGATGCCGCGACCCGCTACGGAACACTGGTCGCTCTCACCCTGGCAGCCAAGCGCGACCCTCGCCCCCGCAGAATGGACCTGATGATCGCGGCGGTGGCGTCCACACGGGGCCTACCGCTCTACACGCGCAATCATGCCGACTTCAAGGGCCTTGAAAGCGTGGTGACGGTAGTTCCCGTGTAGTGAGCGGCCCAACACTCCGACGGCATCCCGGGAGCGCCCCCTCCGCCCTCGCGCTCCCCGATGCGCCGTCCAGGCATCACGTCGGGTGGTCAGCCGAAACAGGAAGCGGGAGTGGTCAGGGGGTGGAGAAGTCGAACTCACCGTCCTTGACGCCGCCGACGAACGCCTCCCACTCAGCCCGGCTGTAAACGATCACCTCGGCCTCAGGACGACGACTGTGCCGTACGGCCACCCGCCCACTCCCATCAGCCAACGGCCCCGCCTCCACACACTGCCCGCCCCCATTCGCACTTCTTGTGCTGATGCGCCAGGTGACGCCCGCCAGTTCCTCGGGGGTAACCATCACGTGCTCTTCCCTCTCGGTTGTTTGACACGATCGATTGCATTCCGGACGACGATCGCAGACTCATTTCGGGTAAGCGCGGCACTTTTGATGGAATCGTACGCTTTGGCAAAGACCTCCACACCTTCCGCTTCGGTATAGACAGCACCTCCCCGGGTTTCCACATACGTCACGTCGGAGTAGGGCTCCGGCATGTCGAAGACCGTGAAAGGACCCTCCGGGCTGGCGTGCGCCCCGGCTGCGAACGGCAGGATCCGGACGGTCACATTCGGTCGCGCTGCCACCTCGGACAAGTGCTCCAGCTGGGCACACATCACGCCCGGACCACCGATCAGGCGGTGAAGCACTGCCTCGTCAAGAATGACCACCAGGTTCGGAGCCGTTTCGGCGTCGAGCACACGCTGCCGCGCCATCCGAAAGTCCACCCAGCGCTCGATCTGCTCCGAAGGAGCGTCCGCGTCACCCGCCGCGATAACCGCCAAGGCGTACTCCCGAGTCTGGAGGAGACCGGGGACGACCATCGCCTCGTAGGAGCGGATTTCCTGCGCGCGGGTCTCGAGCCAGGCATGGTCGAGCATCCCGCCGAGAGCGTCGGCGGCATAGCCGTCCCACCAGCCCTTCCGCCAGATGTCCCGGCTGAGCTGCTCCAGCCCGTCGCGGACCTTCTGGTCGCCGACATCGTAGAGATTGAGCAGCGCCAGCACGTCGGACACCCTCGCCGGGATGATGCCGGACTCCAGACGACTGATGGTGGCCGCGTCACGTTGCAGGTAGTCACCCGCCTGCCGGAGAGTCAGCTTGGCCGACTCACGAAACTCCTTCAGGTGCTTACCGAGCCACTGCGCCCTCAGTGTCGGCCCTCGTCTCGCGCCCATCGCCGTCTCCTTCGACTCTCGCTTTTCTCGGTCGCTAATAATGTGTAAAACTGGACAATTTCAATGAGTTGATTTCGTAAGCTTGCGCACTCGTAAATTCAATGTCACGCTACCGAAGCATCGACGGTCACGCTCGGCATTCGCCAGAAAACACAGAGGAATCAGGGCAGGGCAGAGCCGTCCACCAGATCCCACGCAGGCCCCGGTATCGAAAGGGAGTACCCGGCATGGAGCTTCACCCCGAGTCCCCCATCCGTCATGACCCGAACGTGGACGAGCGGCCCTCTCGGAGCACCGCCCCGGGCTCCTCGCCCGAGGACGCACTCCGCGACCTCCCCCGCATGTTCGCCCTGGTCCAGGGCGGCGACGATGAGGAGACCGTCGCGGAGGTCGTCGCCTATGGGCTGGCGCTGCCGGGCGGGATGGCGACGACCGTCGGCACGAACGGCCACGGCTTCGGCCTGTGGCTGAGCGCGGACAGCGCCGCCTGGCGGCTCCGCTCCGACCTCATCCGGCTCGGCGAGGACGCGGACGAGGCCCGGCCGAGCGGCACGGAAAGACCCCTGTCGTAGAGCGCGAGCAGCGGGAAGGCGCCCGGCCCGCGACGAGACCGGGCGCTCACTCCAGCGCCGGGACCGGAACCCACACCCCACGATCCCGGGGAATCGACAGCCACAAGACGTGAGGAATCACATACCCACCACCGCTTACCTGCGACTTTTCGACCTGTAAAGCAATAACTTTACGGAATGTCGGAAATGATGCACAATCACTGCCCGGGGGCACAGGCCGACGCGATTCGATAGGGACATCATGCACATCGCTAAACGCCCCCTGGGGGCGCTTCTCCTCACCGTCGGACTCTCCACCCTGGCGTTACTCATCGCCACACTGGTGATCGGCCCGGGCGGAGAGGCGGCCCTGGCCGACGTTCCGGCACGGGATACGGCGCACGCGGCCGTCGCGGCGGGGACGGCCGACGACACCAGAGCGCCGACACGTCCCGCCGGATTGCGGCCCTGCCCGGTGCCACTCGTCCCCACCCAGACCGGCTACGCCTCCATCTGCTGGAACGCCTCGTCGGACGACACGGGAGTCGTCGGCTATGACCTGTACCGCCTGGACGTCGGCGGCTTCGTCTTCGCCACCACCACGACCGGCACGGTCGGCGGCTTCTCGGGCGAGCTGAACCGCCTGTACACGATGTACGTCGTGGCCAGGGACGCGGCGGGAAACGTCAGCCCGCCCTCCAGCCTGATCACGGTGTCCGCCGTGACCGGGATGACCCCGACCGCCTCACCGAGCCCGCTCCCGGGCGACCACGTGCCTCCGTCCAAGCCGACCGGCCTGCGCGACGCCTGTCTGCAGGACTACCGGGGCGTCACGTTCTGCTGGCAGCCGTCGAGTGACAACGTGGCGGTGACGGCGTACGACGTCTACCGCGAGACCGCGACGACCTACACCAAGGTCGGCACGATCCCCTCTTCCGGGGTCCTGAACTTCGCCGAACCCGGCCTGGTCACCGGGCAGCGCTACACCTACGTCGTGGTCGCCAGGGACGCCGCCGACAACCTCAGCGTGCCGTCCGACCCGCTGTCCGCCCTCGCCAGGGAAGGACTCCCCTCCCCGAGCCCGTCGCCGACGACCCGCCCATCGTGCACGGTTTCCTACCGCGCGGCGACGTGGAGTTCGAGCCTGAACGCGGAGATCACCGTGCGCAACACCGGCACGACCGCGATCGACGGCTGGACGCTGACGGTCGACTACCCGGCGTCGGCCGTACGCCTCACCTCGGGCTGGTCCGCGGACTGGACCCAGACCGGCTCACGGCTCACCGGCACGAACAGGCAGTGGAACAAGGTCATCCCCGCAGGCTCGGCGACCCAGGTCGGGTTCACCGCCTCCTACAGCGGCTCCCTGCCCGCTCCCGTGAGCTTCGGCCTCAACGGAGAGACCTGCGCCACCGGCTGACCATGTCTGAGCGGTACCGCCGCGGCGGTACCGCTCAGCCCAACGGCACCGATGGCCGGGGCACGGTGACACGGGCCGGACAGACCGCGGGCTGACGCGAGCCAGGCTACGGTGTGACCCGCTGAACGGGGACGAGGCTTTTGGCGGCGGCCGTGACGAACGCCGCGACCGCGGCTTCGAACTCCGCCTCGCGGGTCTTGAGTTCGGCCCGGTCGGTCGCGTCGCGCAGCGCGTCCATATGCGCGAACGCGGCATCGGCAAGGGGTTCGGGCTGCCCGGAGACCAGCAGCAGCCGGAACCGCGCGGCTTCGGCCAGGGCCCCCAGACGATCGGCCTCGGCGAGCGCCTGGGCGAGCCCGGCCTGGTCCGAACGCCGCAGCCACGCGGTCACGACGGCGCGCTTGAGCTCGCTCACCGCGGCGGCGAACTCGCTGTAGGCGGTCAGGCGTTCCTGGCGCAGCCGCTCCTCACGCGCGACCCTCTCGGCGCGCGCGGCGGTCCGCTGCTGGAACAGGTAGGTGCTCAAGGACCCCAGCAGGGTCCCGAGGACGGCGATCAGACTCCCAAGGACAGCGCTCACCGCAAGAGTGGATCACACCCGTCACCCACCCCCAAGCCGGAGATGACGAACGCGAGGAGGATTGACAGGTCGACGGATCGTCCGCGGCCGGGGTGCTCAGCTCGCAGACGCTCGGAGAAACCCGGCCGGATCATGCGGAGAAGGCGCCCCGCCCTGGTGGGCGGAGCGCCTTCCTGTGGTGGGGACGATCTAGCGCTGGGCCTCCACCATCCAGTGGTACTTCTCCAGGTCCTGGGTGATCTCGATGAGGATGTCCTGGGTCACCGGGTCGGGCTTTTCCGTGGCCCCAATGCGCTCGCGCATCCGGCGGATGACGGATCCGAGGATGTCCGTCATGGCGGCGACGACCTTGCCGTCGTTGAGGTAGCCCGCCTCCACCTCCGGCACCTCACTGGTCTTCGAGAGCGTGGTCGCCCGCCCGTCGGGGTTGGCCCCGAGGGCGACCGCCCGTTCTGCGACGGTGTCGGCGTGCAGCCTGGCCGCCGCGACGATCTCGTCGAGCTGCAGGTGCAGTGAGCGGAAGTTGTGGCCGATCACGTTCCAGTGGGCCTGCTTGCCCAGAAGTGAGAGCTCGAGGAGGTCGACGAGCGCTCCCTGGAGAGCGGTGGTGACGACCTTCTTGTCATCACCCTTGAGCGGACTGGTGATCGCGGACATATGGTGTCCTCCCCTTTTTCAGGATCGATTTCCTATTTGTCCTGAATCGTCCCTACCCAGCTATCCTCTCCTTATGTTGACAGTGTCACTGTGACAGTGTCACTATCGAAGACATGGAGTGGACCATCGGCGAACTGGCGGAGCGGGCCTCCGCGGCGTTGTCCCCGACCGCCCAGCTCAACGGGCGGGTCAGGGACGTGCCCAACGAGCGCCTCATCCGGTGGTATGCCACGATCGGCCTGCTGGACCCGCCGTCGGCCCGCAGGGGCCGCGTCGCCCTGTACGGCAGGCGCCACCTGCTGCAGCTCATCGCCGTCAAGCGCCGCCAGGCCGAGGGCCTGACCATCGCCGAGATCCAGGCCGAGCTGACCGGGGCGACCGACCAGACCCTGGAGTCGATCGCCGATCTCCGCGACCCCGCCGAAGGGAACGGACGGCCGGAGAGAGCCGCCCCCCGGGCCTCGCGCCCCAGGTTCTGGGCCGAACCGCTCGCGGCGGCGGAGACACCAGGGCCGGGCCCGACACGACAGCCCGGCGCCCCGGCCTCCCGGCCTCGACCACCGGCCCCGTCGGCCATGTCATCCGCGCCGCCCATGCCACCGCCCGCGCCACCCGCATCTTCCGCGCCGTCCGTCCCGGCTGCCGTCGTCGTCCACGGCGTACGGCTGGCGCCCGGGGTGACGCTGCTGCTCGACGGCGGCGGCCGTACGCCGTCAGCCGGAGAACTCGCCGAGATCGGCGCCGCCGCGCAGGCGCTCCTCGCGGTCCTCCGCGAACACGACCTCGTCCCCAGAGACCCGCAGGACCAGGAAGGGAACCAGCCATGATCACCGAGATCACGACGCTACGCCCCGAGGAGTGCGAGCCGGTCCCGGACGCCGGGCTGGGGGCACTCGTCACCGAGCGCGGCAACCTGCCGCTGGAGAGCGTGGACGTGACCGCCGACGTCTCCGGCCTCGTCGCCGGGGTCGAGGTCGTCCAGGGGTTCCGCAACCCGCACGACGTGGCGCTCGAGGCGACCTACGTCTTCCCGCTGCCCGACCGTGCCGCCGTCACCTCCTTCAGGATGGAGGCGGACGGGCGGGTCGTCGAGGGCGTCCTCAAGGAACGCGGGCAGGCCAGGGCCGACTACGACCAGGCGATCTCGGAGGGCAGGCGGGCGGCGATCGCCGAGGAGGACCGCCCCGACGTCTTCACCATCAGGGTCGGCAACATCGTGCCCGGCGAGCGGGTCACCGTACATCTCACGCTCAACCAGCCGCTCCCCTACGAGGACGGCGCCGCGACCTTCCGCTTCCCGCTGGTCGTGGCCCCCCGCTACATCCCCGGCACCCCGCTCGACGGCGAGCAGGCGGGCGACGGCTGGGCCGCGGACACCGACGCGGTGCCCGACGCCTCCCGGATCACTCCCCCGGTGCTGCTGCCCGGCTTCCCCAGCCCGGTGCGCCTTTCGCTGGCGGTCTCCGTCGACCCCGCCGGGCTCGAGCTGCGCGAGGTCCGCTCCAGCCTGCACGTGGTGCGGGAGGAGGGGAACACCGTACGGCTGCAGCCGGGCGAGCGTCTCGACCGGGACTTCATCCTGCGCCTGTCCTTCGACGCCTCGACCTCGCTGACCCTGGTCCCCGACGAGGAGTCCGACGGGCGGGAGCCGGAGGGAACGTTCACGCTGACCGTCGTCCCCGGCCCGGCGGAGGCCACGGCCAGGGCGAAGGACGTCGTGCTGGTGCTGGACCGCTCGGGCAGCATGACCGGCTGGAAGATGGTCGCCGCCAGGCGCGCGGCGGCCCGCATCGTCGACACGCTGGTCGGCGGCGACCGGTTCGCCGTGCTCTCCTTCGACACCGTGGTCGAGCACCCTGAGGGGCTCGGTGAGGGACTGTCCGAGGCGTCCGACCGCAACCGCTACCGCGCGGTCGAGCATCTGGCCCGCCTCGAGGCGCGCGGCGGCACCGAGATGCTGGACCCGCTGGAGCGGGCCGTCACGCTGCTCGGCGGCTCCACCGACGACGCCGACAGTGTCAGGGACCGCGTCCTGGTGCTCGTCACGGACGGCCAGGTCGGCAACGAGGACCAGATCCTGGAGCGGCTCGGCGCGCGGCTCGCCGGGGTACGGGTGCACACGGTCGGCATCGACAGGGCGGTCAACGCCGGGTTCCTCGGCAGGCTGGCCGGGCTGGGCGCGGGCCGGTGCGAGCTGGTCGAGTCGGAGGACAGGCTCGACGAGGCGATGGAGCACATCCACCGCAGGATCGGCTCCCCCCTGGTCACCGACCTGTCCCTGAAGGCGGACGGGCTCGACCTGGTCCCCGGGACCGTCAGCCGTCTCGGCTCGATCTACCCGGACGTTCCGCTCACCGTCCAGGGACGGTACCGGGGGGTTTGTGGCGGGGCGCTGGCCGTACGAGGGCTGGACTCGACGGGGCAGCCGTGGGAGCGGCGGATCGCCGGAACGCGGGTGGAGAACCCGGCGGTGCGGGCGATCTGGGCGCGGGCCCGGCTTCGGACGCTGGAGGACCGCTACGCCGCGGGCGACCGCTCGCTGGAGGCGGAGATCGTCGAGGTCTCGCTCAGGCACGGTGTGCTCTGCCGGTTCACCGCGTTCGTCGCGGTCGACAGCCGGGTGGTCGCCGAGGGCGGCCCGGGGCACCGCGTGATCCAGCCGGTCGAGCTGCCGAGCGGCTGGGAGAACCCGGTCGTTGCGGCGCCGATGATGCTGACCGGGATGGCCTCGCCCGCCCCCATGAGCGCCCCCGGAGCGCCTCCGGCCGCGGCGCCGAAGTTCGCGGCGGCGGCGGGCGGCGCGCCGGAGGGCTTCGCGGGAGGCCCAGTGGGAGGGGTCCCCGCGAGAAGCGCGCGCGGCCGGGGCGGTTTCGCGCCGCGTGCCGCCATGCCTTCCCGTCCCGCGCCGGTCGGAGCGCCCCAGGTTCAGCGGGCAGAGGTGCCCAGGGCCCAGCTCGGCGAGGAGTTGCGGCGGCTGCGGGCCGCCGAGTCACTGCCCGCCGCGGAACGGCTGCGCTACCTCGAGGACCTGGGCAGCAGGCTCGCGGCCCTGGCCGTCTATCTGGGCGGTCACGCCGAGCTCGCGGCCCTGGCCGCGGAGCTGCAGGCGGGCGGTGACCTGGACATCCTGTGGCGTAGGGCCGCCGAGGGGCTGGAGTCCCTCAGCCGGTCGGAAAAGCGCCGCCCGTTCTGGAAGAGATAACTTCTTACTATAAAAGTCGGGAAACTTCACATTAAGGGTTGCTTTGCAGGTCAGGTTGGCTACAGTTCCCGCGTGACCAGTCCGATTTTTACCCTTTGTGATGAATACGTCTCGCGCTCGGCGGCGCTCGACCCGATCGCCGCCGGAGGGGCGGGCATCGCCGTCGAGTTCGCCCCCGCCACAGACTATGGCCCCGACGGCTACGCCGCGAGGGCCGCTCTGATCAGCGAGACGCTGAGCAGGCTCGCCCGGCTGGAGCCCCTGGGCGAGGAAGATGTGCGGGCGGCCGCCCATCTGCGCGAACGTCTTGAGGCCGAGCTCGCCTGGCACGAGAACGGCGAACCGCTCCGCACGGTACAGGCGCCGTTCGGGCTCATCGCCGAGCTGCGTGACAGCGTGGACCTGCTGCCGCACGGCACCGACGACGAGTGGCGCGACGTGGCGGCCAGGCTGGCCGCGGTGCCCGGGATGCTGGAGGGCTGGCGCGCGAGCCTGGAGACCGGCCTGGACCGGGACCTGCGGGCGGCTCGCCGCCAGGCGCTGGAGACGGCGGCCCAGGCAGGCCTCATGGCGAGCGGCGGCACCCACGAGGCCCTCGTCGCCCGGTACGGCGAAGGCCCGGTGCGAGGCGAGCTGGCCAGGGGCGCCGCGGCGGCGCACGCCGCCTACGCGGAGATCGCCCGTTATCTGCGGGAGGAGTACGCCCCCAGGGCGGCGGAGGCCGACGCGGTGGGCGCGGAGCGCTACGCGGTCGCCGCCCGGCTCAGCCTGGGCGCCGACATCGACCTGGTCGACGCCTACGAGTGGGGCTGGGCCGAGCTTGAGCGCATCGAGGCCGAGCTGGCCGTCGAGGCGGACCGGGTGAAGAAGGGCGCCTCGGTCGACGAGGCGACGGAGATCCTCAACGAGACCCACTACGTTGAGGGGCTGGACACCTACCGGGGCTGGTTGCAGGAACGCCACGACGAGGCGATCGAGCGGCTGCACGGCACCCACTTCGACATCGCGGAGCCGCTGCGCCGGGTGGACGTCACGCTGGCCATCGGCTCGACCTCGGGTGCTCCCTACTACACCTCGCCGAGCGAGGACCTGTCCCGCCCCGGCCGCACCTGGTGGCCGGTCGGCAACGGCAGGGAGCGGTTCGAGACCTGGCCGGAGCTGACCGCGATCTTCCACGAGGGCGTTCCCGGGCACCACCTCCAGTTCGGCGCGGCCCGGGTGGCCGGGGACAGCCTGTCGCGCTTCGGCAGGAACTCCTGGGTGAGCGGGCACGCGGAGGGCTGGGCCCTGTACGCGGAGCGGCTGGCCGACGAACTCGGCTGGTTCACCGAGCCGGGCACCCGGCTCGGCACGCTCGGCTGGTCGGCGCTGCGGGCGGCCAGGGTGGTCATCGACATCGGGGTCCACCTGGACCTTCCGCTCCCCGACGGCTCCAGGTGGACCTTCGAGAAGGCGTGCGAGGTGTTGCGCGAGCGGGGCAGGTGCGAGCCGCACCGGGTCCATTCCGAGATCGTCCGCTACTTCGGCTGGCCGGGGCAGGCGATCTCCTACAAGCTCGGCGAGCGGGCCTGGCTGGCCGCGCGGGACGAGGCGAGGGCGCGCCAGGGGGCGGACTTCGACCTGCGCCGCTGGCACACCGCGGCCCTGGAGCTCGGCCCGGTCGGCCTGTCCTGCCTGGCCGACGCCCTGCGCCGGATCGGCTGACCCGGGAGCCGGGAGGCCAGGTCCTATCGACGTCGCCCGGGCCGGCCGGTTCACCGGCTCGCCCGGGCGACGCCCGTACGAACCACACCGGAAAACAACGGAAAGCGCCGAAGGCCTCCGGACACCGGACGCGGAAGACCATAGAAGGATCCGGTCCCGACGCCGCGTATGGTGACGGCATGGTGATTCTGGACGGCGGGCTGGCCACGCATCTGGAGGCGCTCGGCGCGGACCTCCGCGACGAGCTCTGGTCGGCGAAACTCCTGCTGGAGAACCCGTCGGTGATCCGTCAGGCGCATCTCGACTACTTCGCCGCCGGGGCCGACGTCGCGACCACGGCCAGCTACCAGGCGAGCATCCCGGCGTTCACCCGGCGGGGACTGGACGTGGACGAGGCCGAGGAGCTGATCCTGCTGTCGGTCCGCCTGGCCGTTGAGGCGCGGGACTCCCACGGCGAGGGCACGGTCGCCGCCAGTGTCGGGCCCTACGGCGCCTACCTGGCCAACGGCGCCGAGTACACCGGCGACTACGACCTCGACGAGGACGGCCTGACCGCCTGGCACCGGGACCGCTGGCACATCCTGGCGGGCAGCGGGGCCGACCTGCTGGCCTGCGAGACCATCCCGTCCCGCGCGGAGGCGAAGGCGCTGAGGCGGCTGCTCGCCGAGACGCCCGGGACGCGGGCGTGGGTGAGTTTCTCCTGTCGCGACGGGGAACGGATCAACGACGGGACCCCGCTCAGCGAGGCCGCCGCGTTGTTCGCCGACCATCCACAGGTGATCGCGGTCGGCGTCAACTGCACCGCGCCACGCCACATCCCCGACCTCATCGGCCGGATCGAGGGCAAGCCCGTGGTGGTCTACCCCAACTCCGGCGAGGCCTGGAACGCGGCCGAGCGTCGCTGGGAGGGCCTGGCCGACCCCGTCGAGTACGGCGCGGCGGCGGCCGAATGGTGCGCGGCCGGTGCCGCCCTCGTCGGCGGCTGCTGCCGTACCACCCCCGAGCACATCCGCCAGATCCGCGAGCACCTGCTCGCAGGCTGAGCGGGAACGCCCATCGGGTCACGCACCGCGCGCCGGCACGGCTCCGGATCACCGTGGCGTCCGGTCCGTGACGGTGCCACGGATACCGACCGCGACGGTGCCACGGGGGCCGAGGTGTACGGAGAACGGGGTCAGCCGTCGCGTGTCGTCAGGTAGCTCAGCCGCGGGCTCACCCGGTACAGCACGTTGAGCAGCTTGGCCTTGCCGACGTAGACCTCGTCGCGGTTCCCCTCGATGCCCCGGACGATGGCTCGGGCGGCCTCCGCCGGGCTGATCTTTCCGCTGCCCCGGCCCGCGGTCATGGCGGTGTCGACGAGCGGCAGCACCGCCTCGGTGACCGCGACCCCCGACGCCGCGGCCTGTTCCTGGTAGCGCAGGCTCCTGGTGAAGGTGCGCAGGGCCGCCTTGGTCGCACAGTAGACCGCGGCGCGGCGCTTTGGCGCGATGGCCAGCCCGGAGGTCACGTTGACGATCCGGGAACCCGGCCGGGCCCGCAGCAGCGGCAGGCAGTGGGCGGTCAGCTGCAGGGTGCCGGTCAGGTTGATCGCGATCTCCCTGCCGATGCGGTCGCAGCCCTCGTCCGGTGTCAGGTCGCCGAGTTCGTAGACGTCCTGCACGGCGGCGTTGTTGACCAGCAGCGACAGCTCGCCGAGACGGGCCGACTCCTCGGCGAGGAGGCGCAGCTGGGCCGCGTCCGCGAGGTCGCACGGGACCGCGGTCGCCTGCGGCAGGGCTGAGGCGACACGGTCCAGGGCCTCGGTGTCCCGGCCGCACAGCAGCAACCGGTATCCGCGCCCCGCCAGCTCGTGCGCCAGCGCGGCGCCGACTCCGCGCGACCCTCCCGTGATCAACGCCAGGGGCATGACACGCTCCTCTCGCTCAGTTTCTTTACGTTCCTGTATCGTAACGTATCTAGGTGAGAAGATGACCCCATGCGTGACATCGACCGGCCCCGCGGCGGCAGGCCCCGCGACAGCGACGCCTCCCAGCGCATCCTGCGCGCCACGCTCGAAATCGTCGCGGAGAACGGGCCGGCGAGGACGACCATCGAGGCCGTCGCCCGCCGCGCGGGCGTCGGCCGTCCCACCGTGTACCGCCGCTGGCCCGACATCGCTCCGCTGGTCTCGGACGCGGTGGACATGGCCTTCGCCCAGGTGGGCGAGACCGCCGGGGAGGACGACGACGTCGCCACCGCCCTGGAGACCCTGCTCCGCGAAAAGATCACCGTGCTGACGACGACCCTCGCCGGAGAGCTGATCAGACAGCTCGCACCGCACATCGCGGCCGAGGACGACCTCGGGAAGGCCCTGTCACAGGCCCATAGCCACCAGCACGCCACCCTGGCCCCCCTCCTGGAGCGGGCTCGGCGGGAGGGCCGGCTGAACCTCCCGAGCGTCGCACTGGCCGGTGAAGCCGTGCTGGGCGTCATCTACCTGCGTCTGCTCACCGAGATGCCTCCGCTCGACCCTGGTCAGGCGGCGGAGCTGGCCGCGATGGCCGTCCGCCCGAGGAGCGGCGAGGAGCCCGGTCAGGAGCACCCCTGCCGCCCGTGACCCACCGACGCCCGTGACCCGTCGACGCCGGTGATCAGGGCCTGCGGCGGGCGGGGACGGGGGCTCCGATGAGGAGGCGGCGGACGGCGTCCCACACGCCGCGGAGCGCGGCCTCGACCTCGGGCGACTCCTCCCCCAGGATGCGGACCCACGCGCCGCAGTCCCTCGGGAGCACACTGGCTCCGGCGCGCAGGCTCGGCGACGCCCGCGAGACGTGCCCGGCCAGCGCCTCGTGCAGGGTGTCGGCGACCACGGGGGCGGGGACCGCGCCGGTCACCACGAACAGCGTCGCCATCACCCCGAAGCCGTCGAGGACGGCGGGACCCGTCACGCCGCCTTCCGACGGCACCAGCCGTACGGTGTCGGCGAAGAGCGTCTCCCCGCCGGGGCGGCTCGCCTCCAGGTCGGCGCAGTAGGCGTCGTAGTCGTTGCGCTCTCCCCTGGCGAGACGGCCGACGAGCAGGCTCTCGCCGAGCACCACCGTGGCCGACGGGTCGGCCACGAGCCGGACGCGCTGGTAGAACCGGGAGCGCGCGAACGGGATCGTCGCGTGCGGGACGTACTCCACGTAGCTCCCGGGACCCGCGGTGACGGTGACGAGCTGGGTGGCGTAGTCCTGCTCCATCTTGTAGATCTTCGTGGCGGCCTGGGTGGTCAGGTTGACCTCGGTGCCGGGGCCGCAGGTGAAGTCCATGCGGTAGCGGTCCCCCTGGACGACGCCGCCGCCCGCGGTCATCAGCATGACGTAGGCCATCTCGGGACGGCGCTCGTCGTAGTAGAGGGGCCGCATGATCTGCAACGGGGTCTTCTGGTAGTGGCCGGTCAGCTCGGTCCGCCGCTCCGTCCTGCCGAACTCCAGCTCCAGCACCCCGACCTTGCCCGGGCTGCCCACCGGCAGCGTGTCCGGGACGGCGGCGTACCCGGCGACGGCATCCGGGATCCGGTCGATCGTGTAGCGTGCGGGAGCCAGCCGGTCGACGGGGATGACGCGGGCCGTCCCGTTCACGGGACCAGCCCCGTTCACGCGATCACCCCCGTTCACGGGACCGGCTCCGTTCACGCGATCCCCCTCGTTCACGGGACCAGCCACGTTCACGCGATCGGCCCCGTTCACGCGATCGGCCCCGTTCACGCGGCCCCTCCGGCTCACGGGAGTCTCGCGTGCCCCTATCGTGCCGGGGAACACGCCACGGCCCCGCGTACCTCGATGAAGTCGGCGACCTCGGCCACCCCCGCGCCGGTCAGGCAGTCGGTGAGCAGGACCGGCCGGTCACCGCGTACGGCGTGGGCGTCGCGTTCCATCACCGACAGATCGGTACGGACGTACCGGGCGATGTCGATCTTGTTGATCACGAGCAGGTCGGAGTCGGTGATCCCCGGGCCGCGTTTGCGCGGCATCTTCTCACCCTCCGCGGTGTCGAGCACGAAGATGTACACGTCGGCCAGCGCGGGGCTGAAGGTGAGCGTCAGGTTGTCCCCGCCGCTCTCGAACAGCAGGATGTCGATGTCGGGGAAGCGGTCGAGCATCTCGGCCCCCGCAGCGAGGTTCATCGTGGGGTCGTCCCTGACCGCGGTGTGCGGGCAGGCCCCGGTCTCCACGCCGACCACGCGCCGCGGGTCGAGGATCCCTGCCAGCGAGCGGCGGACGTGCTGGGCGTCCTCCTGGGTGTAGATGTCGTTGGTGATGACGCCCGGCGTGTGCCCCCGCTCGATCAGCAGCGGCACCACGGCCTCGATCAGGGCCGTCTTGCCCGATCCGACGGGGCCGCCGATGCCCACCTTCAGTGTGTTGTCCATGGGTCTCCCTCCGATGCGGTGACGAGGTCAGGTTGTGAAGAGGCGGGCGGGCGCCCGCTCGTGCGCGGCGGAGACGGTGTCGGCGAGGGGCACGGAGCCGTGGATGTCGTCCGGGCTCCGGGCCGCGAGAGCGGTCGCCGCGGCGCGGGCGATCTCGGGGTGCGCGCCGTACAGGATCTCCTGGGCCTGGCGGAAGTCCACCCTGCCCAGACGGACGGCGGCACCGGTCCAGCTTGAGGCGAAGGCGAACAGGTCCCCCGTGACCGCCTGCGCCTCGGGCACTCCGAGGACGGCGTGGACCGCGCCGACCACCACGGCGTGGTTGCCCGGCGTGACCCTGTCTCGCACCAGGGACGCCAGCTTCTCCAGGGAGGCACGCCTGCCCGGGGCGACGGGCCTTCCCGGGGAGAGGAACCGCCCCGGGACGGCGGACCGGCCGTCCGGGCCCGGCCTGCCGAAGACCCGGACGGCGGTTTCCAGTACCTGACGCCCCGTCCGGGTCGCCGCGACCCGCAGCTCGCGGTTGAGCTTGATCGCGTGCAGCCGCCGGTCCGCCGCGACCAGCAGGTCCCAGTCCTCCTCGGTCACCGCGCGGTGCGCGAGCACGAGCGCCGTCGCGTCGCCCGGCCCGACGGAGTGGCGGAGCAGGTCGGCCAGCAGGCCCGGCAGGTCGGCGGGACCGGCCAGGCCTGACTGGACGTAGCCCTCCAGCCCGTGCGACAGCGTGTACAGCCCGCTCGGGAAGGCCGAGTCGGTGAGCTGGAGCTGGGCGAGCAGCGAGGCGAGGTTCACCCGGGCCTCAGGCGATGAAGTAGAGCTGGGTCAGCGGCAGCCTGGCCGCCGGTTCGATGACGGCGTGCTCGCCGTCGACCATGACCTTGTAGGTCTCGGGGTCGACGCTGATCTGCGGAAGGGCGCTGTTGCGGATCATGTCCTGCTTGCCGATCGTGCGGCAGCCCCGCACCGGGTGGATCATCCGTTCGAGGCCGAGCTTGCCCGGCACCCCGGCGGCGATTCCCGCCTGGGACATGAAGGTGATGTTCGTCGCGGGCAGCGCCTTGCCGAACGCGCCGAACATCGGCCGGTAGTAGACGGGCTGGGGTGTCGGCAGCGAGGCGTTCGGGTCGCCCATCTGCACCCAGCTGATCTGGCCGCCCTTGACGACCACGTACGGCTTCGCGCCGAACCCGTGCATCTTCCAGAGCACGATGTCGGCGAGCTTGCCCGCCTCCAGGGAGCCGATCACGTCGGAGATGCCCGTGGTGCGGGCCGGGTTGATCGTCAGCTTGGCCAGGTAGCGCAGGACCCTGAAGTTGTCGTTGCGGTCGGAGTCCTCCGGCAGCCTGCCCCGCTGTTCCTTGCAGTGGTGGGCGATCTGGAAGGCCCTGGTGAAGGACTCGCCGATCCGGCCCATCGCCTGCGAGTCGGAGGAGATCATGCTGAGCACGCCCAGGTCGTGCATGACGGTCTCGGCCGAGATTGTCTCGGCGCGGACCCGGCTGTCGGCGAAGGCGAGGTCCTCGGGGTTGTCGTGGCTGAGGTGGTGGCAGACCATCACCATGTCCAGGAGCTCGTCCATGGAGTTGACGGTGTAGGGCAGCGTCGGGTTGGTCGAGGACGGCATCACGTTCGGCTCGCCCGAGATCCTGAGCAGGTCGGGGGCGTGGCCGCCGCCCGCGCCCTCGGTGTGGAAGGTGTGGATCGCGCGCCCGTTGATGGCGCTGATGGTGTCCTCGAGGAAGCCGCTCTCGTTCATGGTGTCGGTGTGGATGGCGACCTGGACGTCGTACTCGTCGGCGACCGTCAGCGAGTTGTCGATCACGGCGGGGGTCGAGCCCCAGTCCTCGTGGACCTTCAACGCGCACGCCCCCGCGAGGAGCTGCTCGCTCAGCGGTTCCGGTCTGCTGCCGTTGCCCTTGGCCATCAGGCCGATGTTGATCGGCAGGCCCTCGAACGACTGGAGCATCCGGCTGATCCCCCACGGCCCCGGCGTGCAGGTGGTGCCCCTCGTGCCGTCGGAGGGGCCGACGCCACCGCCGATCAGCGTGGTGATGCCGTTGCTCAGCGCGGCCTCGACCTGCTGCGGGGAGATGAGGTGGACGTGGCTGTCGATGGCTCCCGGGGTCGCGATCGTGTGCTCACCGGACAGCACCTCGGTGCCGGGGCCGACGACGAGCCTCGGGTCGACGCCGTCCTCGGTGTTCGGGTTGCCCGACTTGCCGATTCCGGCGATCATTCCGTCCCTGATGCCGATGTCCCCCTTGACGATGCCGAGGATCGGGTCGACGACGACGACGTTGGTGATCACCATGTCGAGCGCGCCGCTGTGGTTGGTCGCGCCGGGCGCGGACCCCATGCCGTCGCGGGCGGTCTTGCCGCCGCCGTAGACGGTCTCGTCCCCGTAGATGCCGGCGTTGTAGTCCTTCTCCACCTCGATCACGAGGTTGGTGTCGGCGAGCTTGACCCGGTCTCCGACGGTGGGGCCGAACATGTCGGTGTACTGCCTGCGGCTCATGGTGACCATCGGACGTCAGCCTTTCTTCCTCGAGGTCGTCGTGGCGGAGGCCGTCCTGCTCGACGCCGCCTTTCCGGAGGCCGTCGTGGTCTTCTTGGCGGCGGTCGCGGTCTTCCTGGGGGTCGTCGTGGTCTTCCTGGCCGCGGGCGCGGCCTTCTTCGCGGGTGCCTTCCCCGCCGCTCCGTTCCCGGTCTTGCGCTTGTCCTCCGGCACGTCGAGGAAGCCGAGGATGTCCATGCGTTCCAACGCGACCCGATGGGTCTTGCCCGCCCTGACGCTGCCGTCGACCAGCCCGCTGAAGCCGTAGACACGCAGGCCGCCGCCGTACTCGACGAGGTCGACCTCGCGGGTGTCCCCCGGTTCGATCCGGATGGCGTTGCCCGCCGGGAGGTCCAGGTGCATGCCGTAGGCGGCGTCCCGGTCGAAGGAGATCGCCGGGTTGACCTCGAAGAAGTGGTAATGGGAACAGATCTGGACGGCCCGGTCGCCGGTGTTGCGGATGGTCAGGCTGGTCTTCCTCCGTCCCTGGTTGATCTCGATGTCGCCCTCGCCGTATATGTAGCGCTCGTGGTGCGGCAGGCCCTCATGCGGTCTGGTCTTGCGTGCCATGACTTCCCCTTCGATAACGGTGATCGTTCAGTGACTGTGGTCGTGATGGTGGTGGCCCGCGGAAACGGCGGCGAGGCCGTCGTCGGCGTACCGGGTCCACCGGTCGCGCGCGGTCTCGACCCTCCGCCCGACCAGCTCGCGCAGGGCGGCGGGGGCGAGCAGCGGGCCCGCCCAGCTCACGCCCTCCGGCAGGTCGGGGCGGACGAACGACGCGGGGACGACCCTGACGTGCCGCGCGCCGAGCAGGTGGCACCTGGCCACCGCCTCCGCGACGTCCGGCTGCCCGCCCATGAGGGCGACCTCGACCCAGCGCAGCCCGCTGTTCCTGCGGACCAGGTGGGCGACGCGGTACAGCTCCGCGTCCTCCTGTGCCGACGCGGAGGGCGCGGCCACCAGCACCGCCAGCACCGCCCACGGCCCGGCGGCGGTGGGGTCGCGGGCGGGACCGCCCGTGGATTCGATGGTGGAGCCGGTGACGGAAGGTGCCGGGGAGTCCGGTACGGCCGGGCGTCCGGCGGCGGCCCGTAGCCAGCCGACCAGGTGGGCGGTCGTGCCGAGCGGCGGGGCGAGGAGCAGCTCGCCCGGCTCGCGGCCCCGGCCGTTCCAGCGAAGGACCTGCGCGATCTGGGAGGCGAGTTCCGCGTCGCGCCCGAACGTCATCGGGACGACCACCGCGGGGCGCCGGGTGAGGGCGTACAGCTCACGCCCGACGGCGGTGACCCTCGCCCCCCGCAAGCCGCCGATCGCGCGACCGTCGTGGCTCTCGTGCCCGCCGACCAGCACCGTCTCCCAGGCCGCCGGCGACCGGCGTGCCGTCGCGGGTTCCCGTGTCACCGCCGGTGACTCCGCGTGCTGGAGCGCGGGCACGGTCAGGCGCCGACGGGATCGTGGCAGGAGACGAGCTTGGAACCGTCCGGGAAGGTCGCCTCGACCTGCATGAGCGGCAGCATCTCCCTGACCCCGTCCATGACGTCCGCGGGCCCGACGACCTTCTTGCCGAGTGCCATGCAGTCGGCGACCGACTTGCCCTCGCGGGCGGCCTCGAGGACGGCGGCGCTGACGAGCGCGACCGTCTCGCTGTAGTTGAGTTTCAGGCCGCGGTCCTTCCGCTTGGTCGCCAGGTCGGCCACGACGTAGATCATCAGCTTGTCGAGTTCTCGCGGTGTGAGGTTCATGGTCAGTCCTTTTTCTCGATGTTCGGGTGAGCCGTCGGATTTGAGTGAGCCGTCCGCCGGGCCGGGAGCGGGGACGCGGATCGCCCCGGACCGCTCATCCGGCCCGCCTGATCAGGGCGTACGCCGGGACGGCCGCGAGGAAGGCCCAGGTCACCAGGACGAACGGCCAGGTGAGGGTGTGGCCGCCGAACGGGGTGAAGAAGGTCGTCAGCGCGGCGGTCAGACCGGTCGCCGCGAGCGCCCCGAGGAAGGCGTAGAGACCGCCGGGCGGGGTCAGCGCGACGAAGATCCCGGCGAGCGCCATCCCCGTCAGGACCGCGTTGTAGCCGTAGAGGCCCGCGGCGATGTCGGCGGCGGGGGCGCCAAGCACCCAGGCGATCCCCATCCCGACCAGGCTGGAGAGCACCGCGGCGACGGCGGCGACCCGGCTGCCGACCACCAGGCCGACCAGGAAGATGAGCCCGACGTACCACTTGTTCTGGAAGAAGACCTGGCCGATCCCGTTGAACATGCCCTGCCAGACGTCGTTCCAGGTGAGGGCGGTACGGCCGGTGGCCGCCGAGGGGAGCGCGGGGCCGATCTTCCCCTGCTTGATCCGCTCGAAGGCCGGGGCCGCCAGCAGCGTCGCGCTGGTGACGATGCAGAACGGCGCGGTGAAGGTCGGCAGGTTGAACGGTTTGAGCAGGGTGACCAGCGCCGAGGTGATCACGCTGCCCGCGACGCATCCCAGGATGACCAGGAGGGTGGTCGTCCAGCTCACGCCGAAGTAGAGGGCGAACGCGACGCCGATGAGGGTGCCGCTGAACCCTTCGAGGCCCAGCGCGACCCGGTCGCGGGCCGCGCCGAGGGCGTCGGCGGTGAGGGTGGCGACCGCCGAGCCCAGCAGGCCGTACAGGCCGTAGCGCCAGCCGCCGACGAAGAGCGCGACGAGGAAGATCAGGCCGGTCCACGGGCTGGCCATGAAGTCGACCTGCCCGACCCCGCGGACCACGGCGACGAGCAGGTCCGGCAGCCTCAGCCACCGCATGGGCTGAGTCTTGTCCGCCGGGGTCGTCGATGTCACGTCGGCCCCTCCGAATTCTTCTCGCTCGGCGTTCGCTGATCGCCTTGAGCCGCATCGGTCGTCCTTCCCGGGACCGGTCAGCGACCCACCAGACATCACACCTTTTAATACGATCAATACCTATTTCTTACCGATTTTTACCTATCTCTCTTTATTGGCGCCAAAATCAATAAATCAGGTGTTTCGATGTTATTGATCCAGATCATTAAGAGATCATGGGAAAGAGGAGCTAAGCGAGGTTCGACGATGCCAACCGGACTGAATACCGGCGATTCCGCCTGGGTGCTGGTAAGCACCGCCATGGTCTTGCTGATGACCCCGGGCCTCGCGTTCTTCTACGGCGGCATGGTCCGTTCCAAGAATGTCTTCAGCATGCTCTTCATGAGCTTCGTCTCGATCAGTCTGGTAACCATCCTGTGGTTCGCGTACGGCTACGGGTTCGTCTTCGGCCCCGACGTGGGCGGGCTCGGCCTGATCGGCTTCGGCGACTTCCGCTTCACGAACATCAAGCCGACCGACCTGACGGGCTCGATCCCCACCTACGCCTACGCGCTCTTCCAACTCACCTTCGCCATCATCACCGTCGCGCTGATCACCGGCTCGGTCGCCGGGCGCATCCGGGTGGGACCGTGGATGATCTTCTCCGTCCTCTGGGTGACCCTGGTGTACTTCCCGATCGCGCACTGGGTCTTCGCGCCGTCGGGCTGGATCCACAAATGGGGGACGCTCGACTTCGCGGGCGGGCTGGTGGTCGAGCTCAACTCCGGCATGGCGGGCTTCGCGCTGGCGGTGGCACTGGGGCCCGGCGTGCGGTTCCGGCGGGGCGAGCCGCCCCAGCCCAGTAACATCCCGCTGGTCATGCTCGGCCTGGCCCTGCTGTGGTTCGGCTGGTTCGGCTTCAACGGAGGGTCGGCGCTGAACGACGGCCCGACCGCGGTCACGGCGTTCCTGAGCACCATGATCGCCGGATGCGCGGGCATGCTGACCTGGATGTTCATGGAATGGCTGCGCGCCCGCAGGCTCAGCAAGCTGGGCTCGGGCACCGGGGCCGTCGCGGGCCTGGTGGCCATCACCCCGTCGTGCGCCTTCGTCAACGCCGAGGGCGCCCTGCTGATCGGCATCGTGGCCGCCGTGCTGTGCTCCTTCGCCGTCGAGTGGAAGTTCGTGCTCGGCTACGACGACACCCTGGACGTGGTGGGCATCCACGGCATGGGCGGCATCGTGGGCACGCTGCTGATCGGGCTCCTGTCGACCGGCGTGATCAAAACCGCGGGCCTGTTCTACGGCGGCGGCGCCGCGCTCCTCGGCAAGCAGGCGGTGTCCATCGTGGTGGTCGCCGTCTACTCCTTCGTGGTCAGCTACCTGATCGGCAAGGTGGTCGACCGGCTCTTCCGGCTCAAGGCGACTCCGGCCGAGCAGCTCGCGGGCTCGGACCTGCAGTTCGGCCAGGGCTGAACCCGCCGTGCCAGGGACCGGTCAGCCCGCTCTGCCGAGAGCCGCGCCGACGATGGCCGCCACGAGGCCGCACAGCACGTTGATCACCAGGTTGAGCGCCGCCAGACGGCGCTCCCCCCTCTCCGCCAGCTTCAGGGTGTCGTTGGCGAAGGAGCTGTAGGTGCTGAGCGCCCCGCAGAAACCGGTGCCGACCAGGGCCAGCGTCCAGGCGGGCAGCCGCCCCGTGGAAACCGCCGCCCCGACCAGGCCGAGCAGGAACGAGGCGGAAACGTTCGCGGCGAAGATCCCCCAGGGGAAGCGGGTGGAGAGCCGCTTGTCCAGGAGGGCGCGGACCGGGGCTCCGACGACGCCGCCGAGCAGCACCAGGACGGCGGCGATCACATCGTCCTCCTGGCGAGGGCCGTCCCGGCGAACACCGCGAGCATCGCCAGCGCGGGCGTGAGAATCAGGTGGGCTGTGGCCACCCCGGGCTGGCCGTAGTGGAACCTCTGCTCCACGTTCACCGCGTAGGAGGAGAAGGTGGTGAAACCGCCGAGGAAACCGGTCGAGACGAACGGGCCGACGAGCGGGTGGCCCGGATGCCTCTCGTTCCAGACCGTGACCAGCCCGATCAGGAAACAGCCGGAGACACTGACCCACAGGAGGGTCCACTGGAAGCCGTGCGGCGGGTTGGGGAAGGCCAGATGCACCAGGTGGCGGGCCAGCGCGCCGAGGGCTCCTCCGCAGGCCACCGCGGCCAGTTCGGACCTAGAGATCTTCATGTCGGCAGGCTAGGCCCGAGGCGCCCCGGTGACGCTCCGCGACACCCCGCGACACTCCGCGACACTCCAGGGCCGCAGACGGCGGCGACCGGGGACCACCGCGCTAAACTGGAGATGAGGACATCTCGCCACCTGGCGGACGTCCGCGGCGGTGGGGCCCGCCGTACCCGAACCGCGGCACTTCGCTGCCGCCAACGGTCCCTACCCGTGACATCCCGTGCCCGTGTCCGCGGGCACCCGCCACGTGTAGGGGGAGACATGAGTTCGGACCAGGTGAGGTTGGCGACAGTGGCCGAGCCCGTCGACCCCGGCGTCCCTTTCCCGGACACGCGCAGGCGCCGGGAGGCGCGCCGCTCGCACCACCGGGTGGTCGCGGCGGTCGCGGCCGGTGGCGCGATCGGGGCGGGCGCCCGCTACGGGGCGGCCCTGCTCTGGCCGACCGAGCCGACCTCCTTCCCGTGGACCACCCTGTGCGTCAACGTGTCGGGGTGCCTGGTGATCGGGATCTTCCTGGTGACGCTGACCGAGGCGTGGACGGCGCCCTCCTGGGTGCGGCCGTTCTTCGCCACCGGGGTGCTCGGCGGATTCACCACCTTCTCCACCTACTGCGTGGACATCGAACGCCTGGTGTCCGGGGGCCGCCCCGGCGTCGCGCTCGGTTACCTGGCCGTGACGGCCCTGGCCGCCCTGGTCGCGGTGACGGCCGGCGCGCGGGGCACCCGCCGCCTCCTGGCGACGAGGACGGCGAGGAGAATGAAATGATCATGTCCGGACGTGCTCTGCGTCTGACGGTCTTCGTCGACGACACCGACACCTGGCACCACCGCCCCATGTACACCGAGATCGTGCACCGCGCCCACGCCGCCGGGCTGGCCGGGGCCTCGGTCTTCCGCGGCCTCGAGGGGTTCGGCGCGACCTCGGTCGTGCACACCACCCGGCTGCTGTCGATGGCCGACGACCTGCCGGTGGCCGTCATGATCATCGATACCGAGGAGCGGATCCGCGCCTTCCTGCCCTGTCTGGACGACCTCCTCATCGAGGGGCTGGCCGTACTCGACGAGGTGGAGGTCGTCCACCACAGCGACGGGCGGGCAGCGGATTGAACTGGCTGCTGGTGCTGCTCGGCGGTGCCGTCGGCGCGCCGTTGCGCTATCTGACCGACCGGGCCGTGCAGGCCCGTCACGACACCGTCTTCCCCTGGGGCACCTTCACCGTCAACGTGGCCGGCTCGCTGGTCCTCGGCACGCTGACCGGGGCCGCCCTGTCCGGCGCGGTGGGGACCGGCGTGCAGCTGTTGCTGGGCACCGGCCTCTGCGGAGCGCTGACCACGTACTCGACGTTCTCGTACGAGACGCTGCGGCTGGCGGAGACCGGGGCGGTGTTCCTCGCCGTCACCAACGTGGCCGCCTCGATCGTCGCGGGGCTCGGCGCGGTCTTCGTCGGCCTCACGCTCGCCCAGGCGATGTTCGGATGACGGACGTACGGCGCCGCCCGTCAGGCCCGCTTCTGGGCCTCCCTGGCGGCGCGGGCGGCCTCGACCTTGGCGCTGGCGGCGTACTTGTCGACGTACTCCTGGCCGGAGAGCTCCATCAGGGCGTACATGATCTCGTCGGTGACCGCGCGCAGGACCAGGCGGTCCTCCTCCATCCCGTAGTAGCGGGTGAAGTCCAGCGGCTTGCCGAACTTCACCCCGGGACGGATGCCGAGCTTGGGGAGGGGACGGCCGGGCGGCATCATCTCGAAGGTGTTGACCATCGCCCACGGGACGACCGGGACGCGCGCCTCCAGTGCCAGCCTGGCCACACCGGTCTTACCCTTGTAGAGGCGCCCGTCGTGGGAGCGGGTTCCCTCGGGGTAGATGGCGAGCACCTGCCCCTCGGACAGGATGCGCTTGCCGGTGCGCAGCGCCGCCTCACTGGCCTTGCCGCCGGAACGGTCGATCGGGACGGTGCCCACACCGCTGAAGAAGGCCCGGCTGAGCACGCCCTTGACCCCGCGCCCCGTGAAGTAATCGGACTTGCCGAGCGAGATCACCTTGCGCGGCAGGAAGAGCGCTCCGAAGAAGTGATCGGCGAACGACAGATGGTTGCCGGCCAGAATCACCGGCCCTTCCTTCGGCACGTTGTCCACGCCCTCCGACCACGGGCGGAAGATGAAATGGAGGAAGGGCCAGAGGATGGCCTTCACCACCCAGTAGAACACGCGAGGCTCCTTCGGTCGTCGGGCGGGGACCTGGAGTCATCCTCCCATCTCCCGAGCGGACCACCTACATCGCCAAACCTCCCAAATCGACCTCTCGCAAAACACGCCCCAGTCGTGCGACGATCGGGCGAACATTACAAGGAGCTGCGATGCCAGTCATGCCCGGCGCGGAGCCGTACCACCATAAAGGCGGGCGGATCGGGGTGCTGCTCTGCCACGGATTCACGGGATCCCCACAGTCGCTGCGCCCCTGGGCGGAATATCTGGCAGATGCGGGCCTGAGCGTCGCGCTGCCCCGGCTGCCCGGCCACGGCACCACCTGGCAGGAGATGAACCGCACCCGCTGGGAGGACTGGTACGCCGAGTTGGACAAGGCGCTGGCCGACCTGCAGGGCCGCTGCGACGAGGTCTTCGTCGCGGGCCTGTCACTGGGCGGCTGCATGGCGCTGCGGCTGGCCCAGGTGCACGGCCGGGGCATCAGAGGCGTGGTGATCGTCAACCCGTCGATCGCCAGCGACGTCCCACTACTGGCGCTGGCACCTCTGCTAGGGCTGTTCATCTCCTCGGTGCCGGGTGTGGCCGGGGACATCAAGAAGGAGGGGGCGACCGAGCTGGGCTACACACGCACCCCGGTCAAGGCTGCCGCCACCCTTCCCCGACTGTGGGCATTGACCCAGTCGGAGCTGTACAAGGTCACCCAACCGGTGCTGGTCTTTCACAGCCCGCAGGACCATGTAGTGAAACCGACCAGTTTGCGTATTTTGCGTGAGAGGCTGACCGGGGGGAATCTTAATGTTGTGGAGCTCAACGACAGTTATCACGTCGCGACTCTCGACAACGATGCGGATCGGATCTTTGCGGGGAGCCTGGAGTTCATCAACACGAACGCCTCTGTACCCTTGCAGGGAGACTGAACGCGAACGGGGCATGCGCGGTCTCCGGGAGGGACGGGCCAGCTAAGTGACACCCCAAAGCGATGAGGACGAGGTCTGGCGTCAGATCGTCGCCTCCTTCAACGACACCGCCGAGCTCGACGCGGCCGACCAGCCATGGCCGGACAGCGAGAACCTCCCCGCGGAGCCTCCCCGGAGAGTGATCAAGCAGTCGGACGAGGCACATCGCCCGCGGCCCGAGGAGCCCCTCGCCGAGGCCGGTGACGACGCCGACGAGGACGACGACGACGACGAGGGTCACTACGTTCCCCCGCCCCCGCCCCCGCTGCCCAAGACCGACACCGCCACCAAGATCGCTTGGCTGGCCCTGTTCGGCGGCCCCGCCTACCTGTTGCTGAGCGCCGCCCTGAACTGGCGGCTCCAGGGATGGATGTTGTTCACCGCGGTCGCGGCCTTCATCGGCGGCTTCGTGGCGCTGGTGGTGCGGATGGGTGACGGCCCGCCGAACGACTCGGGATGGGACGACGGCGCGGTCATTTGAGGGGCCCGGGACCGCCGGACCCGGCGCGGCGGTCACGCTCGCCCGGCGAGCCGGTCACCGGGGCGGCCGGACGGCCCGCGGCCCCGCTATGCCGGGCCGAGCACTCTCGGTGTGACCAGAGCGAGCGCGACGTCGACGAAGTACTCCTCTGAGCTGTCCTGGACACCGAGGATGACGCTCTGCCCGAGACCGGACATCGTCGCCTTCAGCGCGCGGGCCAACCGCAGGGCCTGGCTCAGAGTGAGCGTGGATCCGCCGCTCACCCGGCCGGCGAACAGCGCGGCGAAGGGCGTCTCCGAGGCGTGCACCGCATCACCGAGCCCGGTCCGCAGTTCTGCGTCGTTCAACATGAGGTCCACCAGGCGCCACTCGAAGAGGAGTTGCCCGACGGTCGCGGGGTCGTTCGCCATGCGCCAGAAGTAGCGGGCCACCTCGGCCACGACCGCCTCCAACGGCAGGCCCGGAGAGGCGGCGTCCGCCAGGCTCGGGCCGAACCGGCCCACATAGTCGGTCACCATGGCGACCAGCAGCCCGTTCTTGCCGCCGAACAGCGAGTAGACCGCGCCTGTCGTCAGACCGGCCCGCTCGACGATCTCCTCCAGCTTCGCCCGTGAGCCCTCCCGCCCGACCACCTCGCGGGCGGCGTCGATCAGGGCGCGCTTGTTGGCCTCCTTGCTCTGCGCCCTCGTCATCCTCATGAACTCCTCCTCCGCCTGTTGCCGAAACGATAAATGGATTATTAGAGTAATTCAGACTACTAGGAACGTGTGGAGACCAGATGGACGTCGACAAGCACATCAGCCGGATCCCCGACTACACCGCGTTCCCGACCGTGGACCAGATGCACGCCGAGCTCGACGAGCTCGCCGCCGCCCATCCGGACCTGGTACGGCTGCGCCGCATCGGCACCTCGCGCCTGGGCGAGCCGCTCCGCGTGGTCACGATCGGCTCCGGCCCCCGCGACGCGGTGATCATCGGCGGCCCCCACCCCAACGAGCCGATCGGCTCGCTCACCGTCAGCGCGCTGATGCACCGGCTCGTCGAGGACGCCTGGCTGCGGGAGGAGTTCGGCTTTCGCTGGCACCTGATCCCGTGCGTCGACCCCGACGGCGCCAGGCTGAACGAGGGCTGGTACGTCAGGCCCGGCGACCGGCGCGCCTACGCCGAGCACTTCTACCGGCCCGCCGAGGCCGACCAGGTCGAGTGGACCTTCCCGCTGACCGAGGGCGAGCACTTCTTCGACCGCACACTGCCCGAGACCGAGGCCCTGATGCGGCTGATGGACGAGGTCAAACCGGCCTTCGTCTACTCCCTGCACAACGGCGAACTCCAGGGCGCCTTCTACTACCTCAACAGGAACGAGCCCGAGCTCGCCGTCCGCCTGGCCCGCCTCGCGACCGGCCAGGGACTGCCCCTGCACATGGGGGCCTCGGAGGTGCCGGGCGCGGTCCCGTTCGGCCCCGGTGTCTACCCGACGCCGCTCGGCGCCGAACTGGCCGGGCTCTACAACATCGGCGGCGGAAGCGTCGACTACGCGGCCCGCTCCGGCGCACTGCACCTGGTCACCGAGCTGCCCTACTGGGCCGACCCGCGTTTCGCCGACGAAACCCCCACCGGCCGCAAGCACGGCGACCTCCTCGCGACCGGCCTCGCCGAGCAGCGTGACCTGCTCACCGAGCTGAAACGATCCCTGGCCGCGGTCGAGCGCGACCTGACCGTGCCCTCGCCGTACCGCCGCTCCCTGATGGGTTTCCTCGACCTCTACGGCGATCTCCTCGAGGCATGGGAAACTCTGCCGGACGCCGACAGGCCCGCGACGGTCGCCGAGGTCGTCGACATCCGGCAGCGCACGCACACCATGCGGCTCAGGTACGGCGGGACCTACCTGCGCATGCTGGACGCCGAACTCGGCGCGGGCAACCAGACCCCGGCCATCCGGGCGGAGCGGGCCACGCTGGGCGCCCGCTTCGACGCGTGGTTCGCCGAGGCGCAGGCCGAAACCGCCGCCACGCCCATCCCGATCCGCACTCTGGTCGCCGTGCAGCTCGGCGCCGCGCTCCTCGCCGCGGACGCCCTGACCGGGTGACATGGTCGCGCGGCCCGGGCCGCGCGGCCACACCCCGGAGCGGCGCTCCTGACAGGGCCGGACGGATCGATCGGACCACGGCAGGCCTGTCGATCACCCCCGGGAGAGCGGCATGCCCGGCGGAGCGTCGTCAGGGGTCGGTCCGCCCGGATGCGCCGAACCGCTCGATCACGTCGGTGTAGCGGCCCGTGGCGTCCACCACGTGGCCGACGGTCCACACGGTCTCCGTGGCCGCCACGTAGGCCACCGACTGGAGCCTGATGGTCCGCGGGGTCGCGCTGTCGGCACCGCGCAGCACCTTGACCGTGTGACCGTCGTAGTTGAGCAGGAAGGCCTCTCCCGGCCGTTCCATGTCCACACCGGAGATCCAGAAGTGGCCCTTGCGGTCACCGGTCACGCCGTACAGACGCACGTCGGCGCCCGGAGCGGCCACCCGCGACCACTTCTTGCCGTTCCAGGACAGGATCAGCGGGCTGACCTTGCCCGACTTCTGATAGACACCGCCGACCGCCAGCGCCCGCTTCGGCGTTTCGAGATAGACGTCCCGCAGGTAGCCGCCCGGGACGTCCGGAGCTCCGGTGGTCTTCCAGCGACCACCGGACAGCTTCGCGATCAGCGGCCTGCCCCCGGTGTCGCCGACGGCCATGCCGTCGTTCTTGCCGGACAGCGCCACGCCGTACAGCGTGCCCTTGCCCTTGAGCTGCGTGAGTTTCCACTTGCCGCCGGTCCCCGCCAGGATCAGCGGCTGCTTGTCGCGGCGGCCGACCGCGGCTATCCGGCCCTGGACGGCGCCGACCCCGGCGAGCCAGTCTCCGACGTGCAGCTTGTCGACGACGACCCGGTCGAAGGTGGACCCGCTTCCCACGGCGAGGTACGGCATGCCGTCGTGCCCCTCGCCGACCGCCCACACCTGCCCGGGGGACGCCGCGGCGACGGAGCGCAACAGCCCCGCACCCGTCGGGTCGTTGCGGATGCCGACCTCGGTCCAGGTGCTGCCGTTCCAGTGGGTGATCGCGCCGCGGCTCTGCCAGATGTCCCAGACGCTCTCCTGGCCGACCGCCCAAACGTCGGAGGCTGAGATGCCCGCCACGTCGGACAGCGATCCGTCGCTGCTCAGCCGCGCGCTGGTCGGCGCCTGCCACGCCTCCGCGATGGGAGGGCTGGAAGGATCGGCGTGCGCGGCCGGCGGTTGCAAGGCCGTCAGGAGCAGTCCTCCCGCGCACAGCGCCAGCGCACGCCGCGGAAGGCGACGGGTCATGTCCAAATGGTACGGGGCGGAACGCGGCCCGTGTGCGTGCCTCCCTCAGTTGTCCTCCGGATGGGGATCTCGGGGAAATGCGCGAACCCGGGCCTGCCGGAGCCTTGGGGGTGAGCGGCTCCCCCACCGGTGACCCGCGGGATGAGCGGGCCGTTTCACCGGTCGTCTCACCGGCGTCACCGGCCGTCTCACCGGTCCGGCCGCCCGCGGGCAACCGCGAGTTCCGCGACGACCGGCAGGTGGTCGGTCGCGCGTTCCAGGTCGCGGGGATCGGCCTCGGCCCCGCCGCAGGAGGTCACCGAGAGCCCGGGCGCCGCGAAGATCGCGTCGATGCGCACCCGAGGCCGCCTGGCGGGGAAGGTCAGACCGTCACCGCGTGGCGAGAGCGGGTAGCAGTCGGTCAGCCGCTCGGTGATGAGCCGCCAGGCCGGTTCTCCGGCCCCCTCGTTGATGTCCCCGGCGAGCACGGGCAGCGCGCCGAACCGGTCGGCTGCGGCGTGCAGCAGGGTCAGCGCCTGACCCGCGTGGTACGACCTGGCGGCGGGTTCGAGGTCGAGGTGGACAGAGCCGACGGCCACCCGCCGCCCGCCCGACTCGACCACGGCGATCGCGAGCGCGCGCTGTTCCAGGCCGGGGAAGAACCTGAGCAGGTGTCCCTCCCCGTGCAGCGGCCGTACGGCGGGGCCGATCAGCACGGCCACCCCGCCCAGGCGGCGCCCCGCGACCACGGACATGCCGCCCGAGGCGGCCAGCCGCCCGCGCTTGCGGCGCCAGCGCAGGAACCTCGGCGCCTCCTGGACGCAGAGCACGTCGGCGCGGAGCCCGGCGATCACCCGCCCGAGCGCCGCGATGTCATCCTTCATGGAACGCACGTTGTAGGTGGCGATCCTGAGCGGCGCCTCGTCGCCCGCTCGCGATCTCGGCGGCGCCGTGTCCTCGTCCTGCGCCGCGTTCGGCGGTGTGTCCTCGTCCGGTGTGTCCTCGTCCGGCAGGGGATGTCCTTCCTTCAGCGGATCCTGGCGAGGTCCGCCGCCCCGACCAGGCCCGCGGACGCGCCAAGCTCGGCCAGGCGGATGTCGGCGACCGGACGATGTCCCCTGCCTGTCAGGGTGGCGGCGAAGCTCTCGCGAACCTGGTCGATCCACAGGTCGGCGGCGGTCGAGACGCCTCCGCCGAGGACGAAGCAGCCGGGGTCGAGGATGGCCGCGAGGTCGCACAGGCCCTGGGCGAGCCAGTCGGCCATCGTGGAGAACGCGGCCAGAGCGGCCGGATCTCCCTGCCTGGCCGCATCGGTGACCTCCTTCCCCTCGATCTGCTCCGGCGTGCCGCCGGCGATCTCCAGGAGCCTGGCAGCACGCCCCGGGTCCGCCCTGGCGATCTCCTTCGCCTCGATGACCAGGGCGTTTCCGCTGGCGTACTGCTCCCAGCAGCCGAGGTTCCCGCATCCGCACGGACGCCCCTCGGGGATGAGCTGCATGTGGCCGAGCTCCGCGCCCATGCCCCAGCGGCCCCGGTAGAGCGAGCCGCCGAGCACGATGCCGCCACCGATCCCGGTGCCCACGGTGACGCACACCAGGTGGGTCTCGCCGCGCCCCGCGCCGAACTTGGCCTCGGCCCACGCCATGGCGTTGGCGTCGTTCTCCACCACGACGGGCAGGCCGACCAGCGCGGAGACCTTCTTCTGCAACGGCTCCTCACGCCAGGCCAGGTTGGGCGCGAAGCGCACGAGGGCACGCGTCTCGTCGACGAACCCCGCGGCGCCGAGACCGACGGCCTCGATCTCCCGCTCCTTGGCCAGTTCCCTGACGGCCTCGGCGATGGTCTCCGCGACCCGCTCCGGGTCCCTGGCCGGAGTCGCCCGCAGAAGATGCTCGACGACGCGGCCGTCCTCGTCCACGACGCCCGCCGCGATCTTGGTGCCGCCGATGTCCACACCGATGGTCAGCGCCATTGCTCATCCTCTCCCCCTGGGCTCACCCCAGGTCGATGTGCTCCACGGGGGTTTCCTTCCGGTCGCGCTCACGCTCACGCTGCCCGGGTGAGGGCCTGTTGAGCCCGTCGACCGCGGACTTGAAGGCGGCGAACAGCTCGCTGCCCGCCTGCATCAGGTGGCCGGTGACCGCGCCACCCGCCTCGCGCTGCGCGGCCATCGCCCGGCAGACGGGGCAGGCCCGGCAGATGTACTCGTCGTGCTCGGAGACCGCCTCTCCCCACACGTCCTGGCTGCTCCGGCCGCCGCTGGAGAAGCCGCCGGAGAAGGCGCTGCCGAACCCGCTCATCGTGCCCCTGATCAGGTTCTTGCGCAGCTCCCTGGTCGCCTTCTGCTGGAGCGTGTCGAAGAGCTTGAACGCCTCTTCCGCCGCGCTGCCCAGCGGGTCCCTGTCGTTACCCCTGTCGTTGCCTCTGCCGTCCGCCCTGCCTGCGGTTCTGTCGCCGGCCCTGTTGTCGGCCCTGTTATCGGCCCTGTTATCGGCCCTGTTATCGGCTCTGTCGTCGCCGGGCTTGTCCGTGTCGCCGGCTCTTGCGGTGTTCTCAGTCATCAGGCCCTCCCGTCTCGAACCGTACCCGGAGAAGGCCGTCACGGAGCACGGCCTCTCGCACGGACCTGCGGGCCAGGGCCGCGGGCAGGGCCAGGACCCTGCGATGGGACCCGGCGTTGACGATCAGCTCGTCGCCCTTGCGCAGCAGGTCGACCTCGCTCCTGTCGGCGAGCGGCAGCGCCAGGAGCAGCTCGCCTTCGGGGGTGATCCGCAGCGGCGGGTCGGCGGTGGGCGGGGCGAAGGGGTCGGCCTCGCCGTACATGGCCTCCGCGACCAGGGCGAGGGCGTCAGGCCCGACGGGCTCCGCGTCGAGATAGGGCACCGTGTGCAGGGGCAGCGGGGCGAAGGACTCCCCGATCTCGGCCAGGTGCGCCGCCTGAGCCTCGACCCACCTGCGCCGCCAGGGGTCGGCCCCCTCGGCGGGGAAGACCCGGTTGGCGATCACCGCGTCGACGCGGTAGCCGTACAGGCTGAGGGAGGTGAGCGTACGGCGGGCCTCGGCCAGCACGACGGCCTCCGGGGTGAGCACGAGGCGGACGCTGGCGTCCGGGCCGGTGAGCAGCTCGCGGATCTCCATCAGGCCACGGTGGAGCCGTTCCCCCGCGCCGACCACGTGGTCGCCGGGGACGCTGACCTGGGCCACCTTGCGGATCAGCGGCGAAAGGGTGCGCAGCAGCCGCCTGCCGACCGGCAGCAACCGGTTGACGTGCCAGTCGAGGGCCTCGGGCAGGGCGAGCAGCCTGAGCGTCTCCGCGGTCGGCGCGCAGTCGACGACGATCACGTCCCAGGCTCCGGCGCGGGCGTGCTCGCGCAGTTGCAGCAGGGCGATGACCTCCTCGGCGCCGGGCAGCACCGTGATCTCCTCGGCGGTGACCTCGTCCAGGCCGAGCTCGGCGAACAGGCCCCTGGCGTAGTCGCGCAGCTCGCCCCACTGGCGCTCGAGCGCCCGCTGGGTGTCCACCTGGTGCAGGTAGAGGCCCGGCGTGACCTCGACCGGCTCGCCCCCCGCGGTCACGCCGAGCGCGTCGGCGAGCGAGTGGGCGGTGTCGGTCGAGACCACGAGCGTCTTGAGTCCCGCCCCTGCCGCCATGACGGCGGTGGCCGCGGCCGCGGTCGTCTTGCCGACCCCGCCCTTGCCGGTGAACAGCAGGATCCTGGTCACGTGCCCTCCCCTCGCGGTGCCGCGGCGGGCTCGCCGGGCCGTGTGGCCCGCCGCATCAGGAACCCTCGACGCGCTTCTTCAGTCCCTTCAGGGCGGTGTCGATGATGACCTTCTCCGCTTTGCGCCTGATCATGCCGATCATCGGGACCTTGAGGTCGACCGCGAGCTCGTACGTCACCTCGGTGCCGCTGCCCACCTCGGCCAGGCGATAACTTCCGGTGAGCCCGGAAACCATCTTGCCCGCCTCGACGACGCTCCAGTCGACGGAGTCCTCGCCGTGCCAGGTGTAGCCGAGGGTGTACTCGTCGTTGATCACGCCGGCGTCCAGGACGAACCTGACGGTCGCCGGGAGGCCGTCCTCCCCGGCGGACAGGATCCGCGCCGACTTCACCTGGCCCGCCCAGTCCGGGTACGTCGGAAAGTCGGCGATCACCTTCATGACGGTGGACCGGTCCGCGCCGATGGTGATGTTCGAGGTGGTGCGATCAGCCATGGGCTTACCGTACTCGTTCATCGTTTCACCGAGGATGTCTGGCTCACCACTCAAGTGCGAAAGGCATGCCTTTGCCACGGAAGTGTCCGACGTTGAGGCATTCGGTCCTGCCGATGCGCGTACGGGCGGCCAGCGGTTGGTGCACGTGGCCGAAGAGGGCGTAGCGCGGCTGGGTCCGCCTGATCGCCTCAAGCGTGGCCTCACTGCCCCGCTCGAGGCGCCTGGCGACCACGTCGTAGAGCAGTTCGGGGACGGCGGGAGGGATGTGGCAGCAGAGCACGTCGACCTCGCCGACCGCCTCGACCTTGCGCGCGAACTCCTCGTCGTCGAGCTCGTTCGGCGTCCGGTACGGCGTGCGCAGGCCGCCGCCGACGAAGCCGAACCACAGGCCGCCGATCTCGGCGGTCTGCCCGTCGAGCACGTGATGGCCCTGCCTGACGTACTCGGGCCAGTAGCGCGGCAGGTCCACGTTGCCGGGGATGAGGTAGGCGGGGGTCGGCATCGCGGCGAAGATCTCGGCGTACTGCTTGCGCACCAGGCGCTCGACGTGGTCGCGGGGGTCGCCGTCGAGGGAGGCCCAGAGCTCGGCCGACATCTCCCGCGCCTCGTCGAACCGCTTGGCCAGGCGCAGCCCGATGAGCCGCGTGGCCGTCTCCGCGCCGAACAGCTCGGGGAAGATGCCCTTGGAGTGGTCGTCGTAGTCGACGAACAGGATCAGGTCTCCCAGGCAGACGAGCGCGTCCGCCCCGTCTCCCGCGCGGGCCAGGGCGTCTGTTCTTCCGTGCACATCGCTGACGACATGAACCCGCATGCCCGCCATCCTAATCACCCGGTGAACACGGGCACGGGTAACGACTCAGACGCGACACGGGCGGTGGAAGGCCGGTCAGGAAGCCCGGCGCGGCAGGGCTGATACCGTGAAATCGCCCCCGAGAACGCCTGGTGACGGATCCACCCGCGCGTAGCGCGTCACGCCGACCTCCAGGCGGCCATCGACCGCGCGTCCCGCAGGAGTTACCCGTGCGTGAGTACAGCGTCCCCGTGCTGGTGGATGTCCCCGCCTCCGCCAACCTTACCGACACGGTCTTCCTGCGCGCCGAGCGGGAGCCGGGCGCGGTCTCCCTGCGCCGCAAGGTCGGCGGCGACTGGGTCGCCGTCACGGCGGGCGAGTTCCGCGACCGGATCGCCGCCGTGGCCAGAGGACTGATCGCGTCGGGCGTGCAGGCGGGCGACCGGGTGGCCCTGATGTCGCGGACCCGCTACGAGTGGACCGTGATCGACTACGCGATCTGGGCCGCGGGGGCCGTCAGCGTGCCGATCTACGAGAGCTCGTCGCCCGAGCAGGTCAGATGGATCATCTCGGACAGCGGCGCGAAGACCGTCTTCGTCGAGCTCGACGCGCACGAGGAGACGGTGCGCGCGGCGGTGTCCGGGCTGCCGGAGCCGGAGCACCTCTGGCACATCGAGAACGGCGCCCTCGACGCGCTGGCCGACAGCGGCGCCGAGGTGACCGGGGAGACGCTGGAGGAGCGCAGAACCGGACGCGGCACGGCCGATCTGGCGACCATCGTCTACACCTCCGGCACGACCGGCCGCCCGAAGGGCTGCGCGCTGACCCACGACAACCTGCTGTTCACCGCGAGGAACGTCGCCGCGGGACCGCTCGAGCCGCTGTTCAGCGCGAACAGCGCGGCGCTGCTGTTCCTGCCGCTCGCGCACGTCTTCGCCCGCATGATCCAGCTGGTGCTGCTGGAGACCGGCACGGTTCTCGCGCACACGCCGAACATGAAGAACGTCGCCCCCGACCTTCAGAGCTTCCGGCCGACGTTCCTGCTCGGTGTGCCCAGGGTGTTCGAGAAGGTCTACAACAGCGCGGAGCAGAAGGCCTCAGCCGAGGGCAAGGGGAAGATCTTCCACTCCGCGGTGGCAACCGCCATCGCCTGGAGCCGCGCGGAGTCGGCGGGCGGCGCCGGGCTCGGGCTCAAACTCAGGCACGCCCTGTTCGACAAACTCGTGTACGGCAAGCTCCGCGCGGCCACCGGCGGCAGGCTCTCCGCCGCGGTCTCCGGCGGCTCGGCCCTGGGCGAGCGGCTCTCCCACTTCTTCAAGGGCGTCGGCATCGAGGTCTTCGAGGGCTGGGGCCTGACCGAGACCTCGGCGCCCTCCGCGGTCAACCAGCCGGGCGCCAACAAGATCGGCACCGTCGGGAAGCCGTTCCCCGGCGTCACGATCGGCATCGGCGAGGACGGCGAGGTGCTGGTCAAGGGCCGCCACGTCTTCAGCGGCTACTGGAACGACGAGAAGGCGACCGCGGAGGTGGTCGACGCCGACGGCTGGTTCCACACCGGCGACCTCGGTGAGCTCGACCGGGACGGCTACCTGCGCATCACGGGGCGCAAAAAGGAGATCCTCGTCACCGCGGCGGGCAAGAACGTCTCCCCCGGGCCGCTTGAGGACCGCATCCGCGCCCACCCGCTGGTCAGCCAGGCCATGGTGGTGGGAGACGACAGGCCGTTCGTCGCGGCGCTCGTGACCCTCGACCCCGAGGCGCTGGAGCTGTGGAAGAGGACGAATGGCAGGGCCGGGGCGAGCGTCGCCGACCTCAGCGCGGACCCGGCGATCCTGGCCGAGGTGCAGAAGGCGGTCGACGACGCCAACAGGTCTGTCTCGAAGGCCGAGCAGATCAAGAAGTTCGTGGTTCTCGACACCGACATCACCGAGGAGAGCGGCCACGTCACCCCGTCGCTCAAGATCAAGCGCAACGTGGTCGCGCGCGACTTCGCCGGGCAGATCGACGCCCTGTACGGCGACGCCGTACGAAACTGAGCACGGCCTCGGACGCCCCGGCGTCTCCTCGCTCATCCCGACGGCCGGGGCACCACGGTCGAGCCGGCGCGGAAGAAGCCCGGTGATCGGACCCGGCGGGGCCGGGGTGGCGGCCATGCGGTCCCGCGGCCGGGCTGCGGAAGAGCCTGATGACCTCGGTCAGCTTGTTGTCGTGGCGGGGTAAGCGCCCGGCGCGGGGGCTGCGGAAGAGCCCGATGGCCTCGGTCGGCCTCAGTGGGCGGTCCAGCCGCCGTCGACGGGGAGGATCGCGCCGGTGATGTAGGACGCGGCAGGACTGGCGAGCAGAAGCGCGGCCGCGGTCAGCTCGGCGGTCTCCGCCCAGCGTCCCGCGGGCACCTGGTGGTCGAGGAATTCGCGTACGCGCGGGTCGTCGTCGGCGTCCTCGTTCAGCGGGGTGCGGAACGGCCCGGGTGCGAGGGCGTTGACACAGATGCCGGTGCCGGCCAGTTCGACCGCCAGGCTCCGGGTGAGTTGGACCACCGCGCCTTTGCTGGCGGCGTAGCCCGCCCGGCCCGCGGCCCCCACGAGGCCAAGCGCGCTGGCCAGGGTGACGATACGGCCGTACTCCGCCGCCCGCATCAGCGGGACGGCCGCCTGGCAGGCCAGGAAGGTCCCGACGACGTTGACTTCCAGGCAGCGCCGGAGCGTGGCCGCGCTCAGGTCGCCGATTTCGCCTCTTGCCTGGATCCCGGCGCTGGTCACCAGGATGTCCAGTCGGCCGGACCGGCCTGCGACCTCGTCCACGACCCGGTGGACGGCGTCCTCGTCGCTGACGTCGCACGCCAGCGCCAGGGCCGCCCGCCCGGTGAGGTCCGTGATCCGCGCGGCGGCCCGCCCACTGGTCTCCTGCCGCAGGCCGACGACCGCGACGGTCGAGCCGGCCTCCGCGAGGGCGAGCGCGATGGCATACCCCAGGCCGGACGAGCCACCGGTGACCATCGCGACCTGCCCGGTCAGATCGGCGCCCGCGCGACCGGCAGGTGTTGTCTCGATCATGGTTCTGTTCTTTCTCGAGTGTTCCCCTGCCGGAGGTCTATCAGGAGGGTCGTCGAGAGGGCTCGCCGAGGTAGGCCGCCCCGCCTCCACCGTGAGTGGCCGTCCGCCCGATTCCGAACCCAGGGCCGGTGACCCGCGGGACGGAAGCCGTCATGTCCCCGCGACCGCCGCCGTGCCCGGCGGCACCTCCAGCAGGCCGGCGAAGCGGTCGGTGACGAGCTTCCAGTCCCATTCCCGCTCGACCCAGGCGCGCCCGCGCTCCCCCATCGCGCGTGCCGCCGCGGGGTCGGACAGCAGTCCGACGACGGCCTCGGCGACCGCGTCCGGGGAGGTGCCGTCCACGACCAGGCCCGTCTCGCCGTCCAGGACCGCGTCGGGGGCGCCGCCCGACGAGCCCGCGACCACGGGCAGCCCGCTGGCCGAGGCCTCCAGGTAGACGATGCCGAGCCCCTCGACGTCGAGGCCGCCCAGGCGGGTACGGCACGGCATGGCGAACACGTCGCCCGCGTCGAGGTAGGCGGGCAGCGATGCCCACGGCACCGGGCCCGTGAACCTGACCGAGCCGCCCAGTGGCCGGGCGAGCCGTTCGAGCGCCCTCCGGTACGGCCCGCCGCCGACGATCAGCAGCAGGGCGTCCGGCACTGAGCGCAGCACGCGGGACCAGGCCCGCAGCAGGACGTCCTGGCCCTTGCGGGGCACGAGACGCGACAGGCAGACCACGATGGGACGCCCCTCGAGGCCGAGGGCCGCACGGACCCCGTCCCCGCCCGCGCCGGGCCGGAACACGCCGGTGTCGACGCCCGGGGCGAGCCGTACCAGCCGGTCCTCGGGAACGACCCCCGCGAGGCGGCGCCGGGTGTACTCCCCCAGATAGGTCACCGCGTCCGCGTGGCCGCCGATCCTGGCGAGCAGTCCCCTGGCGACCGGGACCCCGGCCCAGGCCGCCTCGTGGCCGTGGGTGACCATGACGATCCGCCGCGCGCCCGCCGCGCGCATCCGGGGGGCGAGCAGGCCGAGCGGCGCCGCCGCCCCGAAGACCACCGTCTCGCACTTGAACTCGGCGACCAGCTCCGCGGCCCTGCCCGCGACCGCGCGGGTCGGCAACATCAGGGAGGTGGGATGGCGCACGACCGGGTACGGCTGCCGCGCGTCGAAGGCCGCCCAGCCCGGCCAGCGGGGAGCGTAGACGACCACCGACTCCGGTGGGCGGCAGGCGGCCAGGCCGTGCACGAACGACTGGATGCCGCCTGCCCTGGGCGGGAAGTCGTTGGTGACGATCAGAGTGCGTTTCACGGTTGTCCGACGCCGTTCAGCAGGGCCCAGGAACGTGCCATCGCGATGCGCTGTGGCGCCGTCGGATGAGAGGCATAGAGGAGATATTCAACGATATTTGGCGATAAATCCGAAATATTGGTTATCGCGAGTCGTTTCTGCATGGACACGAAAACGGCGGGCTCTCGCGTCAGGTCCAGCGCGTGCGCGTCGGCGCGGGCCTCGATGTGCCTGCTGACCAGATTCTGCCCCGGCCCCGACAGGACGGTCGCCAGGGACAGCAGCCCCATCAGCAGGCCGACCGCCCTCGGGTCCGCGATCGAGGGGACCCCGGTGCGGCGCCGTACCGGCCCGGCGGAGCCCACCAGATAGAGCAGGCACGCCCCGAAGGCCGCGGCCAGGCCGCCGACGAGCGTGCCGTACAGCACGTCGCCCGCCTTGGCGTGGCCGAGCTCGTGCGCGACCACCAGCTCGACCTGGTCCGCGGGCGCCCGCAACAGCGTGTCGTAGACCACGATCCTGCGGGTCGCGCCGAATCCGGAGACGTAGGCGTTGAGCGCGGTCGTCCGCCGGGAGGCGTCGGCCACGAGCACGTTCTCGACCGGCACGCCGTCCTTGCTGGCCATGGCGAGCAGGTCGGCGCGCAGCGTGCTCGCGGGCATGGGCGTGAAGTCGTTGAAGAGGGGCTCGATCACCACCGGGTAGGCGAAGGAGGCGACCACGGTCAGCGTGAACGCGCCGAGCGCGGCGGGGATCCACCAGCGACGGTAGCGGCGGGCCAGCGCGACCACGGCGAGCACCATGATCGCCGTCAGCCCGGTGCCGATCCCGATGTTCTTGAGGCGGTCGGCCGTCCACGACGCCCAGGTCTGCGTTGACAGGCCGAACTCACGCAGGTAGGTCTCCGACCACATGCCCAGTGGCCAGCGCAGGATCGCGACGGCCGCCGAGATCGCCAGGACGCCGAACAGCACCCGCAGCCACCACGGCCCCCGCAGGCGGGCCAGCAGCTTCGCGCCCAGCGGGGTGCCGACCAGCACCCCCGCGACGACAAGCGTCAGGCCGAGCGACAGGTAGGCGGGGACGCCGATCGCGGCGTCGAAGGCCTCGGAGCGGGCGATCTGGGCCGCGGTGAAGTCACGGGCCGGATCGGGCTCGATGGGCGGGGCTCCCGCGGGCAGCGCCCGCCACGGGGTGGTGAGCGCGACGACCGCCAGCGTGGCCACCCCCAGGATGGCCATCGCCCATCCCGCCCCCTTCAGCACCCCCCGCGGACCCGATGGCGTATCCGTCACGGTCCGCGTCATGCGAGTTCCCTCCGGAGGTGGTCGCGCCACGCGGCGGTGAACCCCGCCCGCGACAGGCCCAGTGTGCTGCCCACATCGCTACCGTAAAGCCTTACCAGTGCCTTCTCGCCGAAGCGCTCCGCGACGTACCGGCACGCGAGCCAGGCCTCCTCGTAGGCCTGCGCCAGCCGGGGGGCGCCGGGGGCGAAGTCGGCGGCCCCGGGAAGCCCGGGGGGCAGGACGCCCGCGCGCACCTCCGCCGCCAGCTCGGCGGCGGCCACCCGCACCGCGATCCCCGCGTCGCGGTAGCCCACGTAGTCGGCGAACCCCTCCGACAGCCACATGGGGACCCGGCCACCCCGGGTCGCGCCGGTGGCCACGTGGGTGAGCTCGTGGGCGATCACCACATCCCTGCCGGCCGGACTGAGTCTCGCGTAGCCCGTCGGCAGGACGACCACCCGGTCCGCGGTCGCCATCGCGGCCAGGCCGCCGGTCGCCGCCGCTCCCGTGATCTCCGCCGCCTCCGCGTCGGTCGCGGGAAACAGGATCACCGCCTTGACCGGCCCCCAGATCTCCGCGAGGGTACGGCAGGCACGGTCGGCTCTTGAGGCCAGATCCCGTAGCTCGGCGAGCGGGACACGGTGGCCGACGACGAGCGAGCACTCGCCACGGACCACGCTCGCGGCACCGGGCCACAGGTCGCGGGCCGTCCGCGAGGCGGGCCGCGCCCCACCGGCCAGCCCCGTGCTCATCAGCGCCAGCATCCCGGCGAGCACGGCGCGGCGCCCTTTCGGGACGGACATGTCAGCTGATGCTACTCGACCGGCACCCGCCGGGGCCGTACCCGCCCGCAGGGCAGCCGCCCGGAACCGCCCGGAACCGCCTGCCGGGACGCCCGGCAGGCATGCGACGGTCCCGTCCATCGGGGAGCATGGACGGGACCGTATCCCGCTCTGTCAGCCGCCGGGACGAACCGCTCCGGCGAAGGCGGATCTGTAGTAGCCCTTCAACGTCACAATCCTGACCGTCTTACCGCTGCTCGGCGAGTGGACCATCTTGCCGTGGCCCACGTACATGCCCACGTGGCCCTTACCGTAGAAGAACAGCAGGTCACCGGGGCGCAACCTGCTCCACGAGACCTTCTTCCTGACCGCGCGGTACTGGCTGCCCGTGACCCGGGGGAGGGAAACGCCGGCCTTGCGCCACGCGTACTGGACGAGCCCCGAGCAGTCGAACGCACCCGGGCCTGAGGCTCCCCACCGGTATGGGTCGCCAATCTGCTTTTTGGCCGCCGCCACGGCCGTCCTGGCCCTGGCCTGCTGCCGTACTGCCCGGCTCATTGCGGCCTTCGCCGTGCGCTTGACGCGAGTCTTCGCCGTGCTCTTGACCTGAACCGCGGCCGCGATGTCCGTCGTCGCCTGTGCCGTCGTGGAACCCAGTGCCACCGCTCCGGTTGAGGCGGTCAGCGTGAGGACGAATCCGCCGAGGGAAAGGCGGAAAAGGCGCGACAAACGGGGGTTGTGCGGGGTGGTAGACAGGATTTCTCCTTGGGACTTCCACTGATGCCTACCGGGTTAGCTGACGGATTCGGGCTGGGAAGAAGCCCTACGACAACAGACATGTCGATTCACCCCTGGCCATAGATCAATGGCCGAATGGTTCCCCGGCTCCATGCCTCCTGGCTGCACGGACTCGGCAGGCCACCGCGGCGGGGCGAACCCCATGGGACACGGTGACCAGCTGGATCTTTATATGGACACCGGCCCGTGAGACCGGCATTCGATGCGATGGCATGGCTTGCTCACCGCGACCGCCAGAAGGTACCCCGATTACCAAGTTCCGGCAAAGGTCCGACCAAATCCGAAGATCGAAAAAAAGTTTTCACGTTTATGAAATGCCTGCTGGCGAGGCATTTCCGCCATTCGAATATGACTCTCGTCACATTCCGCGCGCACCACCTGAAAGCCATCGCATGTGTCACATACATCACATCAGTTATCGATCTTCATCGTTCCCACCGAGCCCTGGAACGGCCCGGCGGGCGCGGGATCAGGCCCCGCACGACCACCGGTCCACACGAACCGCCGCGTTCGCGACGCGATGCCCGATCGGGCATGATCTGGGGCATGAGATCGTTCGCCGGCCTCGCGGAACTCGCCGCGGCCAAGGGAGAGCATCTGGGGCACAGCGCCTGGCGCGAGGTGACCCAGGAGCAGGTCGCCATGTTCGCCGACGCCACCGGCGACCACCAGTGGATCCATGTGGATCCCGAGCGGGCGGCCGCCAGCCCCTTCGGCGGAACCATCGCCCACGGCTACCTGACGCTGGCCCTGCTGCCCGCCTTCATGGCCGAGATCTTCCAGGTCGAGGGGATCACGATGGGCGTCAACTTCGGGCTCGACAAGGTCCGCTTCCCCGTCCCGGTCAGGGTCGGCTCCCGGGTGCGTGGCGGCGCCGAGCTCACCGACGTCAAGAACTCCCCCGCGGGGAAACTGGTGAAGATCAGAATGACCGTCGAGGTCGAGGGCCAGAGAAGGGCCGCCTGCGTCGCCGACACCCTGTCGCTCTACGTGGCGTAAGGAAACGCTCCACACGATCGCTCCCCATGACGCCAGGGAACGCTCCACGCGCCACGTAGGGACACTTTGGAGAAAGACCCCCCGAAGACCCCCGCCCGGCCCTCAGAGCCTCTCTAGAGACGTCTCAGGCGCCCCGAGGGCGTCGGGAAACCTGAGACACCGGCCCCCCGGAGCGGACGGAGGGCCGTCGGAGGCGGGAACCGCCGGGACGGGGCACCGGATGAGTCGGTGACGGGTCAGTGCCGGGTCAGGGGCGGACGGCTCCGACCAGGCGGCCGCCGTACGACGACAGCGGGACGACCTTGACGACGTCACCGGTCTGGGGAGCGTGAACGATCTTGCCGTCGCCCGCGTAGAGGCCCACGTGACCCAGGCCGTTGCTGAACAGGAGGTCACCGGGCTGTAGCTCGCTCAGGGAGACCTTGCGGCTGGAGCCCCAGCTCCACTGCTCCCAGGTGGTGCGAGGCAGGCTCACACCTCCGCTGCGCCAGGACGCCTGGACGAGCCCGGAGCAGTCCCAGCCGTCCGGCCCCGTGCCGCCGTACCGGTACGGCTTGCCGATCTGGGCGAAGGCGAAGCTGAGGGCGGCCCTGGCGTTACCCGAGGCCGGGCCGTTGTACTGGATTCCCGTGCTGTTGGGGTCGCCGCTCCTGAAGGTGCCGAGATCGCGCAGGACCTTCGTCTGGTCCTTGACCATCTTCTCGACCTTGGCCTTCTCGTCGGCCAGCTCGTCGCGCGTCTGGTCGGCCTCGGCCAGGGCGTCCTTGGCCTGGTCGCGGTTGTCGCGCAGCGCCTTGTTGGCCTCGTCGAAGGCGTTCAGCGTCTGGGCGCGGGAGGCGGATATCTGGTCGGCCGCGGCCAGGCCGCTCAGCACCAGGCTGGGGTTGCCCTGGCCGACGAGGTTCTGCCAGCCGACGGAACCGCCCTGGTAGGTGCTGACGGCCATGGTGATGAGATCCTTGCGCAGCCCGGCCACCTTCGCGGTCTGCTTGGTGAGGTCGGCGTTCAGGCCCCGGTACTTCTTGCGGGCCTTCTTCCACTTCTCACTGGCCTGGTTGTACTTCTCGACGAGCTGATCAGCCTGGTCGTTGAGCTTGTCCAGCTTCTTCTTGGCCTGCGCGATCGTCGGCTTCGGCTCGGCGATCGCACCGCCCACAGGAAGCAGGAGAAGCGCGAGGGCCAGCCCTGCAGCCATCGGCATCCGCACAAACCCACCCGGCTTACCCGCCACGGCCACGACGCCGCCTCCCCACGCAAAGACCTGGGGCGAAATAGTACAGAATCAGTAAGGGTTAGCTCACCTTTTTGGCTGTTTTGTTCTTTACTTGCAGGCGGCCACGGCGCAAACCTTGGCTGTCATCCGGGTGGCGTCCCGCAACTGGTCTGCCCAGTCACGTTTCACCGGTTTGGCGTACTCTCCCGCCCACAGGTAGACCAGCACGGCGTTGCCCTTGCGGACCACCACGCTCCGGTCCCCGCCGACACCGGCTTTCCCGCCGTAGTAGACCTGTCCGGAGACCTTCAGCGCGTCGTCCCCGAGCCCGGCGACGGGGACCGAGACGTAGCGGTAGGTGGAACCGGCGTCCTTCTTCGTCCCGCACGTGGCCAGCCCGCCGCGGAGCTGGGTCATGGCCTGCTCCGCGCCGGTCCGCGAGCCGTACAGCAGGACCTGCTCGACCTTCATGAAGTCCGGCACGCCGATGAACGTCACCGTCCTGACGGCCAGCCTTCCCGCCCTGCCAACGGCCCCCTTGCCGCACGGGTCGACCGCGAGCGGGGTCCTCAACGAGTCGCTGACCTTCCAACTCGTCTCGGGATCGTCGTCCTTCTTGGCCGCGGCCTTCTCGTACAGCAGGAACCCCTTGGGAATCCCGGGGGCGGCGGCGGCCGTACCGGCGACAAGGGCGGCGCAGACCAGCGCGACGAGCTTCTTCATCGAATCAACCTCCACAGTGATCCGATGCACCATATGGCGAAAAGGTTCAGGCTCGTCCGAGACGTCGCAGAAGTAACACCGAGGGAACGGGCCTGGCCCCCATCCGCCGGACCGACTCGGCCACCTCCCGGTCGGAGGAGACCACCGCGATGGCCCGGCCCATGGGCTCGGCGCGGACCAGCTGGCGGATCAGGTCGTCGGCGATCTGCCCGGGGGCGCTGAACATCACCCGGACGCCGCGGGGCGCGGAGACCGGGACCGGGCCGTTCAGCTCCGCCCCGTCGAAAACGCAGGTCAGCTCGGTACGGGTCTGCGCGTAAAGCGCGCCGAGGCCGGTCAGCAGCCGGTTGCGCTGGTCGGCGAGGGTCAGCGTGCCGTACCCGGTCTTGGTCACGTTGTAGCCGTCCACGATCAGGTGGATCTGCGGCAGCGCGAGCAACTGGTCGAGCAGGGCGGGATCGTCGTCGGCGAGGGCCCGCGCGGGCACGGCCTGGACCCCGTGCCTGCCCGGAGCGACCGAGGACACGGAGTCGGCGGGCCGGTGGATGCTTGAGGGCAGCGCGAGCTCCCTGCGCAGCCCGGCCGCGGCGTCCTGGAGCGCGTCGAGCAACATGCGGACCTTGGTGTCCTCGACACTGCGGCCCTCACGGGCGGCCCTGCGCGTGGCCTCAAGCTGCCGCTCCGCGTCGGCCAGCCGCTCACGCAGGCGGCGCAGCTCGCTCTCTCCCGCGCTGCCCGCCGCGGCCGCGACGGCCTTGGCCTCCTGCGCGGCCTCCTCCATCTCCGCGGCCCTGACGTCGGCGGCCTTGGCGCGCTCCCTGGCGTCGTGCAGCTTGCGGCGCAGATCCGAGATCTCGGAGCGGGCCCCCTTGAGCTGCTCGCGCAGCCGGTCGGACTCCTCCTTGGCCGAGGTCTTCTGCCCGGCGAGCTGCTCACGCAGCCGGGTGAGCGCCTGCTCCTGCGCCGAGCCCTCGGCCACCGTGGCCGCCCGCTCCAGGTCGGCGCGGGCGGTCTCGACCATCTCGACCCAGCCGGGCGGCCTGGTCAGATAGGCCGCGGCGGCGACCAGCACGGGCTCGGCCGCGGGCGGCACGATGCCCTCCGCGAGGCTCTCGACCAGCTCGGGCCAGCCGGTGCCCAGCGCCTCTGCGACCAGCTCCCGGAACTTCTTGTCGGTCTCCAGCTGAGCGGCGATCGGCGCGCCGCCCAGCTTGGCCCGTTTACGGGGGTCGAACCTGGCGATCCCCTTCAGAGGCGCCGGCACGGCGGCAGGAGGCATCGATCCGAGGATCTGGGATGCCAGTTCCACGACATGTAAGCGAACCTGCTCGGGCAGCGGACGAGACAGGCCCTCTCCGGCTGAACTCATCACGGCCCCTACTCGGATTGGTCTTCACGTCAAGGGTACGGCTACCGCACCCCGCCACCGACCTGGCCGACGTATCCTGGACGCCCTCTTCCGGTGAACGCGGCATGGACGATCGCCCAATTTCAGGCGTCCGACAGGCATCGGTCAGGTATACGGCCATGCCCGACGAGCCCGCGGTCATACCTTTCCGACCTCCTCCGCCCGAAGGCGGCAGCGCCTCGGCCCCTCAGATCTGTCCGGGGGCGGCAGCGCCCTGCCCCTCAGATCAGGTGACCCGCGTCATGGACGATCAGCGCGATCTGGACGCGGTTGTTCAGCTCCAGCTTCGTCAGCACCCGGGACACATGGGCCTTGACCGTCGCCACGCTCATGTAGAGCTCGGCGGCGATCTCCGCGTTGGATCTCCCCCTGCCGACCGCAAGGGCGACCTCGCGCTCGCGGTCGCTGAGCCCGGCCAGCAGCGTCACCGCCTGTTCCCTGCGCGTTCCCGCGCCGCCGTCCGCGACATGGGCGATGAGCTGCCGGGTCACGGCGGGCGACAGGATCGGCTCACCGGCCCCGACCCTGCGGATCGCAGAAACCAGGTCTCCCGGCGGGGTGTCCTTCAGCAGGAACCCCGCCGCCCCCGCCCGCAGGGCCCGCAGCACCTGGGCGTCGGCGTGGAAGGTGGTCAGGATGACCACCTCGGGAGGGGAGGCCCCGGCGCGCAGCCGCTCGGTCGCGGCCAGCCCGTCGACCCTGGGCATGCGGATGTCCATGAGCACCACGTCGGGCCGGTGCTCGGCCACCAGCCTCGGCACCTCCTGCCCGTCCGCGCCCTCCCCCACGACGACCAGGCCGGGGGCACCGCCGAGGATCATCGACAGCCCGGCGCGGACGAGGGCGTCGTCGTCCACGATCAGCACGCGGATCTCCGGGCCGGAAGGCGGTGAGCTCATGCTCGTCACGTTAACCACGTCCCCCACCCGCCCCTGCTCCGGGTCATGCCGAACCGCCCGCATCCCTCACCGCTCCTCGCATCCGCGGCCACTACGCGGCCCATGGCAGCCACGCACTGAGCCGGAACCGGCCATCGAGGCCCATGCCGTAGTCGAGGCGCCCTCCCATGAGCTCGGCACGCTCGGTGAGCCCGATCAGACCCGTCCCGCTGCCCGGGATGGCCTGCCCGACGGTTGTGGGGTTGCGGATCTCGACGGTGAGCCCGTCGCCGGGGCCACCCGCGACGGTGACGTCGACCCGGGCGGCGGCGGCGTGCTTGCGCGCGTTGGTCAGCCCCTCCTGGGTGATCCGGTAGGCGTTCCTGCCGAGCCCTGCCGGCGCCTCGCCGGGATCGGTCACCCGCATGTCGAGCGTCACCTCCATCCCGGCGAGCCTGGACTCCTCGACGAGGTCCGCGAGGTCGGCGAGGGTCGGCTGGGGCCGGTCGGGGGTGGTGCCCTCGCTGCCGAGACGGAGCACGCCGATGACCTCCCGCAGGTCCTGGAGCGCCTGGTGCGCTCCGGCCCTGATCACTCCGGCCACCTTGACCAGGTCCTGCGAGGGGATGTCGGGGCGGTACTCCAGGGCGCCCGCGTGCACGCTGAGCAACGAGAGACGGTGCGCGAGCACGTCGTGCATCTCCCTGGCGATGCGCTCGCGCTCCATGTGCCTGGCCCGCTCGACCCTGAGCTCCGCCTCGACCTCCGCCCGCTCCGCGCGGTCGCGCAGCGAGAGCACGAGCTGGCGCCTGGCCCTGATGAACATGCCCCACATGATCAGCAGGAGGTAGAACAGCACGGAGGCCGGAAACGCCGCCCAGAAGGACATCTCGGTGTCGGGCCGCCACCACAGCTGGGGCGCGAGCGTGAGGATGTGCAACGTGCCGACGAAGGCCACGGTCCTGAACGGCCGGTGCACGGCGACCGTGAACATCCCGATGGCGACGGCTCCGGACGCGACCCCCGAGACGAGCCCGATCGGCACGAGGGCGAGGGCCAGTCCCACCGGCCAGCGACGACGCAGCCACAGCAACGCGCACGCGCCGGCACCGACGACCTGGTCGACGACCACGACGGCGGACGGCGGCGGACCGTCGCGCACGACCAGCGCCGAGCCGAGCCCGAGCAGGGCTGCCACGAGGAAGATGACGATGTCGACGCCCCAGTCGCGAGCCGAGCGCCGCACCGGGACCTGCTCTCCCGCGAGGTCACCGTGCAGGATCGCGGGCAGCAGCCACCGATACTCCGTCACGGTGTCCGAGGGTAGGGCCACCCAGGACCCTCCGATACCGACCAAAGTCGATGTCTCGGCGACCTTCAGCCGACGCGGCTGCGCGGCTTCCCCCACCACCATCGAGGCATGAGAACGACCCTCAGGATCCTCGGGACCGTCTGCGTCGTCCAAGCCGTCGGCGGCACGCTCAGCGACCTGTGGGGAGAGGGGCGCGGCTGGTTCCTGGTGAACCAGCTGGGCTTCCTGGACGGTTACCGGATCTTCGCCTGCATCGTGCTGGGGGCGCTCGGGCTCGCGCTGTGCGTGGCGGCCACGTCGGCGAACAAGGAGTGAACGCCCCGGGTCTCCCGGGTGGCCCGCGCCGGGGGCACCCCGGGGCGGCAAATGTCGGTGGAGGCTCCTATGGTCGTGAACCGTGGAGTACGCCGTGCAGGGGACGCTTGACGAACTGGGCACGCCGCTTGAGCAGATCACGTTCGTCGTGTTCGACCTGGAGACCACGGGAGTCTCCGCGGGCGAGCACGCCATAACGGAGATAGGCGCGGTCAAGGTGCGCGGCGGTGAGGTGCTCGGCGAGTTCGGCACGCTGGTCGATCCCGGCTCGCCGATCCCGCCCTTCATCTCGGTGCTCACCGGCATCACGGACGCCATGGTCGTGGCTGCTCCGAAGATCGAGTCGGTGCTGCCCTCCTTCCTGGAGTTCGCGGAGGGGAGCACACTCGTCGCGCACAACGCGGGCTTCGACCTGTCCTTCGTCAAGGCGGCCTGCGCCGCCCTCGGCTATCCCCCGCCCGCCCATCCCGTGGTCGACACCGTCGTGCTGGCCCGCAGGCTGCTGACCCGCGACGAGGCCCCGAACTGCAAGCTGTCGACGCTGGCCCGGATCTTCAGCAAGACAGAGCCCTGCCACCGCGCGCTCGCCGACGCCAGGGCGACCGTGGACGTGCTCCACGCGCTGCTGGAGCGGGCGGGCTCCTTCGGGGTGCACACGCTGGAGGAGCTGAAGGGCTTCGTGCGCGCGCCGACCGAGGAGCAGCGCCGCAAGCGGCACCTGGCCGACGGGGTGCCGACGGGACCGGGGGTCTATGTGTTCGAGGACGAGCGCGGCGACCCGCTCTACGTCGGTAAGAGCACCAACCTCCGTAACCGTGTGCGCAGTTACTTCACCGCGGGCGAGACCCGGCCCCGGATCCGCGAGATGGTCGGCATCGCCGAGCGGGTCAGGACGATCATCTGCGCAACCCCGCTCGAGGCGGAGGTCAGGGAGCTCAGGCTGATCGGCTCCGCCAAGCCTCGTTACAACCGCAGGTCGCGCTTTCCGGAGAAGATGGTCTGGCTCAAGCTCACCGAGGAGCCGTTCCCCCGCCTGTCCGTCGTGCGCGAGGTCAAGGACGACGGCGCCGGATACCTCGGCCCGTTCGGCAGCGTCCGCGCCGCCGAAGACGCCCGCACCGCGCTGCACGAGACGATCCCGCTGCGCCGGTGCACGGAGAGGATCACTCCGCGCACCGGCCGCCCCGCGTGCGCCCTCGCCGGGATCGGCAAGTGCGGGGCGCCCTGCGAGGGACGCCAGAGCGTCGAGGAGTACGGCCTGCACGTCACGGCCGCCCGCAGGGCGATGGAGCTGGACGCGGCCGCGGTCTTCTCCGCGATCGAGGCCAGGATGGAACGCCTGTCCCTGGAGCAGCGCTACGAGGAGGCGGCTGCCGACCGCGACAGGCTCGCCTCCTACATCCGCGTCTCGGCGCGCATGCAGCGGCTGCGCGCGCTGACCTCGCTGCCGCAGATGGTCGCCGCCGCCCCCCTGCCGAGCGGCGGCTGGGAGATCCACGTCGTCAGGCACGGCAGGCTGGCCTCCGCGGGGGTGATGCCGAGGGGCGCCCATCCGACCCCGTTCGTGGACGCGCTGGTGGCCACGGCGGAGACCGTCGTGCCCGGCCCCGGCCCCGTTCCCGCGGCCAGCGCGGAGGAGACCGAGTGCGTGCTGCGCTGGTTGGAGAGCCCCGGCGTGCGGCTGGTGCAGGTCGAGGGCGGCTGGAGCCTGCCGATCGGCGGCGCGGGACGGCTCAAGGCCCGCATCGACCGCGCCTACCAGGCCAGTGAGCCGCACCGGCCGCGCGAGGGCCGCCCGCTGCGCTGATAGCTTCGTAGAAAACTACGAGCAGTTCTCAACGAGGAGGCAGCCAGTGGTCACCGCGATCGTGCACATCAACGCCGAGGTTGACCGGATCCCCGAGGTCGCCCAGACGATCGCCGAGATCGACGGGGTGAGCGAGGTCTACTCCATCACCGGGGAGTACGACCTGCTGGCGATCGTCCGCGTCTCCGCCTACGAGGAGGTCGCCGAGGTCATTCCCGGCCGGCTGAACAAGGTGGAGGGAGTGCTGCGCACCGAGACGCACATCGCCTTCCGCACCTACTCCCGGCACGACCTGGAGGCCGCCTTCTCGATCGGCCTCGGCGAGTCCGACTGAGTTCATGGCGACACCTCCGGTGTCGCGGGCTTGGGCGACAACCAGTCCCCGGGTAACCGGTTCAGTCAGGCCGGGGCTCGGTCCAGAGACCGGGGTGCCTCAGCGTTGCGGCCCGGGACGTTCTGCGGGGCGCGTCTCTCCCATGGTCGGCAACCGCGCCCGCACCTCGAACCCTCCATCGGGCAGTGGCCTGGCCTCCAGGGTTCCGCCGAACATCGTGACGCGCTCGCGCATGGCGAACAGGCCCGCCCCCGTGGCGGCCACGGTGAGCGCGGGGACGGCCTCGCCGTCGTCGCGGACCAGCACGTCGAGGAAGCCGGGACGCCAGCGCAGCGTGACGTTGGCCGACCTGGCCCTGGCGTGCTTGAGGGTGTTGCCCAGCGCCTCCTGGACGATCCGGTACGCCGAGAGCTCCAGGGCGAGACCGATCTCGACGGGGCGACCGTCCTCGACCACGTCGACCCGCAGGCCCGCCGTACGAACCTGGGCGAGCAGGTCGCACAGGTCGGACAGCTTGGGCTGGGGTTCCCTCGTTCCTACCGGGCGGCCCTCGGTGCTCAGCAGACCCAGGATCCGCTGGAGCTCGACGAGCGCCTGACGGCCCGACTCCTCGGCGACGCGCAGGGTCTCGCGGGCCCTGACCGGATCCTTCTCCATGATCATTCGTCCCGCGCCAACGCCCAGTGTCATCATGCTGACCCCGTGGGCGACCACGTCGTGCAGTTCCCTGGCGATGCCGGCGCGTTCCCTCATCGCCGCGGCGCGGGCCAGCGCGTCCCGCTGCCCGGCGGCCTGGACACGCTCCGCGTCGAGGCGCAGAAGCAGCAGGCGCCGTTCGCGCACGAGCCTCGCGGTCGCCAGGGAAAGGCAGAAGACCGCGAGGAGGAGCAGGCCGAGCGCGACTCGCCAGGCCAGAAGGTCAGCACGCCACATGAGCGCAATCTAGGGCGGCGCCCCTGAGGACTACATCCCCTCATGGGTGGATCTTGCGTCCGCCCGTGAGGGGATGCAGGACAGCCGGGTCAGGACGACTTCAGCGCCTGACTGACCTCGACCCAGCGGTCGAGGGTCGCCTCGGCCGCGCCGGAGTCGACGGCCTGCACGGCCCTGGCGTAGGCGCCTGCCATCGCGGCGTCGAGATCGTCACCCGCGCCGTCGAGGGAGACCAGCGCGGCGGCGGCGTTGAGCAGCACCGCGTCGCGGACCGGACCGGTCTTGCCGCCGACCAGGTCGCGTACGGCCTGCGCGTTGAACGTCACGTCCCCGCCGCGCAGCGCGTCGGGCGTGGACCTGGGGATGCCGAGCACGGCCGGGTCGAAGACGGTCTTCCTGGCGGCGCCGTCGCGCACGACCCAGACGGTCGAGGTCGTCGCGGTGGTGAGCTCGTCGAGGCCGTCGTCGCCCCGGAAGACCAGCGCGGAGACGCCGCGCTCGGCGAACACCCCCGCGATCACGGGGAGCATGCCCGCGTCGAAGATGCCGATCGCCTGGGCCTGGGGCCTGGCGGGGTTGGTCAGCGGGCCCAGGAAGTTGAAGACCGTGGGGACGCCGAGCTCCTTGCGCGCGGGCCCGACGAAGCGCAGCGCCGGGTGGTAGAACGGCGCGAAGCAGAAGGCGATGCCCGCCTCGACGGAGAGCCTGGCGGTCGCCTCGGGGGGCAGGTCGAGCACGACCCCCAGATGCTCCAGCACGTCGGCGGCCCCGCACAGGGAGGAGGCCGAACGGTTGCCGTGCTTGACCACCCGCGCCCCGGCCGCGGCGGCCACGATCGCCGCCATCGTCGAGACGTTGACCGTGTGGGCGCGGTCACCTCCGGTGCCGACGACGTCAACGACGGGCCCCTCGACCGACAGCGGGGTCGCCCGCTCCAGCATGGTGCGCGTCAGCCCGGTCAGCTCGGCGACCGTCACCCCCTTGGCCCGCAGCGCCACGGCGAAGCCGGCGATCTGCACGGACGTCGCCGAGCCGGACATGATCTCGTTCATCGCCCAAGCGGTCTCGTCCGCCGTGAGATGCTCACCCGCGAGCAGGGCCGACAACAGCGTGGGCCAGGTGGTGCGCGCGTCCATGGAGGTCTCCAGAGGAAAGGTGTTCTACCGGGCGGTCAGGCGGGTCGACAGGCGGCGGCGCATCAGGTCGGCGACGGTGCCCGCCAGAACGACCGGGTCGATCGGCTGCGGCACGACGGCCTCCGCGCGGGACCACTCGGCCAGCCAGCGGTCGTCGCGGCGGGCGATCAGCAGGCAGATCGGCGGGCAGTCGTACACCTCGTCCTTGGCCTGCCTGGCGACCCCCATGCCACCCGCGGGCCGCGCCTCGGCGTCGAGCACGGCGACGTCGATCTCCCCCGAGTCGAAGTGCTGGACGACCTTCGCGTGGGTGGCGCACTCCACGATCTCCACGAGGGGCACATCGGCGGCGGGACGCCGGCCGATGGCCTGTCGCACCTTCTCGCGGGTGCTCGCGTCGTCGCTGTAGACGAGGACCCTCATCTTGTCGTCGGTGCTCACGGTGGCGCTCACTATCCCTTGTCGATGTATGGTCACCTGGGATGGTACCGGTCGGCTCGCCCGGAGACCCAGGGCGGACGCATCACTGAGTTAATTGCGTCATAAGCCCGGTTTGAGGGGACGCTTGGACCCCCTATTGGGGGGTCGTGCGGCGACCCGACCAGGAGAGCCGCAATAATGCTGCCCGTGGCGACAGCATCCGCAATATCAACGACGACGACAGCACATTCGTCCCGCAGGCCAGACCTGGTCAGTGTCGGGACGATCGTCTGGCTGTCCTCTGAGCTCATGTTCTTCGCGGCGCTGTTCGCGATGTACTTCACCATCCGGTCGGTAAGCCTCGGCCAGGGACTCCCCTGGCCAGAGGCTCACCTGAACGTCCAGTTCTCGTTGGTCAACACGATCATCCTGGTCCTGTCGAGCGTGACCTGTCAGCTGGGCGTGTGGGCGGCTGAGAAGGGCCAGGTCGCCAAGCTGCGCTTCTGGTACATCGTCAGCTTCCTGATGGGTGCCGTGTTCGTCGGCGGCCAGCTGTACGAGTACAGCCAGCTGGCCCACGAGGGGCACACCCTGTCGCACTCCGCGTACGACTCGGTGTTCTTCCTGACCACGGGCTTCCACGGCCTTCACGTGACCGGTGGACTGATCGCGTTCCTGTTCATGCTGGGACGCACGTACGCCGCGAAGCGCTTCACCCGTGAGCAGGCGACCAGCGCCATCGTCGTGTCCTACTACTGGCACTTCGTGGACGTGGTCTGGATTGGCCTTTTCGTGACCATCTACGGCATTCATTAAGGAATCGGGGATCTCTGTGAATAGGATCACCGCTGGGCGGCGGCATCCCCTCGCGAGATACGCCGTCCTGCTTCTTGCCCTGGGGCTGCTCGGCGGGTTCTACACCCTCGCGGCCCCGACGAGCGAGCGGGCTGACGCGTCCATCGCGTCCGGCAGGGCCGACGACGTCGCCGCGGGCAAGAAACTCTTCGAGCAGAGCTGCTCCAGCTGCCACGGCCTCAACGCCGAGGGCACGAAGAACGGCCCGACGCTCGTCGGCGTCGGTGCCGCCGCCGTGGACTTCCAGGTCAGCAGTGGCCGCATGCCCCTGGCCAACCCCGGCGCCCAGGCCCCGCGCAAGCCGACGGCCCACTGGGTCAACGACGACACCATCAGGCAGCTCTCCGCCTACATCCAGTCCCTGGGTGGCGGTCCGACCGTCCCCGGCGAGGAGCAGGTCGACCCCGCCAAGGGCGACAAGGCGAAGGGTGGCGAGCTGTTCCGCGCGAACTGCATCCAGTGCCACAACTTCGTCGGCTCCGGCGGCGCCCTGACCCAGGGCAAGTACGCCCCGCCGCTGAGCGAGGCCAGCCCGAGGCAGATCTACGAGGCCATGATCACCGGCCCGCAGGCGATGCCCGTGTTCAACGACAGCATCATCACTCCCGACCAGAAGCGGGACATGATCGCCTACATCGTGGGCGTGCGTGAGGAGCCCAACCCGGGCGGCGCCGGCCTTGGCCGCATCGGCCCGGTGACCGAGGGTCTCGTAGCCTGGATCGTGGGCATCAGCCTGCTCGCCCTCGCCGCCATCTGGATCACCGCTAAGAAGCGACAGGCCCACTAATGACTGACAACAACCACGACATCGAGCAGCCCGAAGGGCGCGTGCCACGCCGCGTCATCGGCACCCCCTCGCCCGCGGCGGGCACGTCCCTGCTGGGCACGGACGAGCAGCACGCCGCGGGCGTCGCCGACGTCCCCGGCGTGACCCTGCAGAACGAGCAGACCGCGAAGAAGGGCGAGAGGGCCGCGACCCTCTGCTTCACCATCACCTTCCTGGCGGCCATCGGCTTCGTCGTCTCCTACGTGGTCTTCCAGGTCGGCGACGTCGAGACGACCCAGACCTCGACCCTGGCCCTGGGCGGCACGCTGACCGTGGCGCTGCTCGCACTGGCCGCGGGCATCGTGGTCTGGGTCCGCATGGTCATGCCGAAGTACAACCTGGTCCAGGAGCGCCACCCGATGGCCTCCGGTCCCGAGGCCAGGGAGTACGTCGCCGAGACCTTCCTGCAGGGAGCGGCCGAGAGCGGCATCACCAAGAGGCCGCTGCTGCGCCGTACGCTGCTGCTCGCCGCGGCCCCGCTGGGCGTGCTGCCGCTGGTGCTGCTGCGCGACCTCGGCCCGTCCTACACCAACTTCCCCGAGAAGCTGCGGCACACCGTCTGGGGTGAGAAGACCAAGGACGGCAAGAACCGCAGGCTCGTCGTCGAGGGAACCGGCGCGCCGATCCGCGCGGCCGACTTCAACTCCCCCGGCGGCATCCTTTCCGTCGTGCCCGAGGGTTACGAGCACGACCTCAACGCCCTGGCCAAGGCCACCCTGATCCTGATCAAGTTCCGCCCGGAAGAGATCAAGTCCGGAACGAACGTGAACTGGACGCACGACGGGATCGTGGCGTACTCCAAGATCTGCACGCACGTCGGCTGCCCCGCGGCCCTCTACGAGCAGACCACGCACCACATCCTGTGCCCGTGCCACCAGTCGACCTTCGACGCCGCCGACGGCGCCAAGGTGATCTTCGGCCCGGCCGCCAGGCCGCTGCCCCAGCTCCCGATCGCCGTGGACAACGAGGGATACCTGGTCGCCACGGCCGACTTCTCCGTCCCGCCGGGGCCGAGCTTCTGGGAGCGCGGCGACGCCGAGGCCGAGGTTCGTGCGAACGGAGGCCACGCATGAGCACCGAAGCAGTTCCGAAGCCCATAGCGGGCGCGAGTAGTTTCATCGACGACCGGATCGGCGCGGGGAACTTCCTCAAGCGCAACCTGCGCAAGGTGTTCCCCGACCACTGGTCGTTCCTGCTGGGCGAGATCGCGCTGTACTCGTTCATCATCCTGCTGCTGACCGGCACGTTCCTGACGTTCTTCTTCAAGCCCTCCATGGGGCACGTCGTCTACGAAGGCTCCTACGAGCCGCTCAAGGACGTCACGATGTCCGAGGCGTACGCGTCGTCGCTGAGCATCAGCTTCGACGTCCGCGGTGGTCTGCTGATGCGGCAGATGCACCACTGGGCCGCCCTGCTGTTCGTCGCCGGCATGATGGTGCACGCGCTCCGGGTGTTCTTCACCGGTGCGTACCGCAAGCCGCGCGAGCTCAACTGGCTCATCGGCGTCGGCCTGCTGACGCTGGCGCTGGCGGAGGGCCTGACCGGCTACTCCCTGCCCGACGACCTGCTCTCCGGCGCCGGTCTGCGGATCACCGAGGGTGTGGCGATCTCACTGCCGCTGGTCGGCACCTGGATCACCTTCTTCCTCTTCGGCGGCGAGTACCCCGGCGAGGACGTCATCTCCCGGTTCTACTCGCTGCACATCCTGCTCATCCCGGGCATTCTGCTCGCGCTCATCTCCGCCCACATGGTCCTGATGTGGGTGCAGAAGCACACGCAGATGCCGGGCAAGGGCCGCACCAACACCAACGTGGTCGGCGCCCCGTTCTACCCGGCCTTCATGGCCAAGGCGGGCGCGTACTTCATGTTCACGTTCGGGGTGATCGCGCTGCTGGGCACCTTCGCCCAGATCAACCCGATCTGGCTGTTCGGTCCCTACACGCCGGCGGACATCTCCGCGGGTTCCCAGCCCGACTTCTACATGGGCTTCCTTGAGGGTTCGCTCCGCCTGATGCCCTCATGGGAGATCAACTTCCTGGGCTTCACGCTGCCGATGAGCGTGCTGATCCCGGCGCTGGTCCCGATGGGCATCATCATGACCGGCCTGGCCCTGTATCCCTTCCTCGAGCAGTGGGTCACCGGGGACCGCAGCGAGCACCACATCGCCGAGCGTCCCCGCAACAACCCGCACCGCACCTCGATCGGCATCTCGGCGATCACGTTCTACGGCGTGCTGTGGCTGCTCGGCGCGAACGACGAGATCTCCTCGGTCTTCCACGTCTCGCTGAACTGGACGACCTACATCGGCCGGTTCCTGATCTTCGCCGGTCCGCTGGCGGCCTACATCGTCACCTACCGGATCTGCCTGGGCCTGCAGCGCAGCGACGCCGCGGTGATCGGCCACGGTGTGGAGTCGGGCGTCATCAAGCGCCTGCCCCACGGTGAGTACATCGAGGTCCACGTCGCGCCGCACGAGTCCATCGAGGCTCACGTGCGGGGCAAGACCCCGGTCCCGATGATCGCCGGAACCGACGCCGACAGCGACGGCATCCCGTCCAAGGGGATGCGCGGCCCGCTCGGCAGGCTCCGCGCCAAGATGAGCAAGGCCTACGGCGGCGAGAAGATCCTGCTGGACGACGGTCACGGTCACGGCGACGAGCACGGCGCGCAGGTGGAGGTCGGCCCGGGCGGGGACGACAAGTCCCTCACCCACTGAGCTCGCCGATCCACCCGCGACACGCAAGCGGTCGAGGAAAGGGCCCGGACACCACCTGGTGTCCGGGCCCTTTCGCTTCGCCGGCCGCCTCAGCGGCTTCCACCTGCCCGCGGCCGGCCTGGACTTCCCTTGCCACCTCAAACGGCCCTGTACGGCTCACGGAGACCCGGGGAACGCTCTCCCGGCGGGAATGGACCCGGGCTGCTCGTAGCGGCCTCTCAGAACCTCAGAGGCGCAAGCCCGCGGGAACGGAGCGGGCGGGGTCACAGGAGGTCAGCGGTTCACAGGGAGTCAGCGGTTCACAAGAAGTCGGTGGTTCACAAGGAGTCGGTGGTGAAGTACTTGACGCTGCTCCACTTGAGCCACTGCTTCCAGTCCTCCTGCCAGTGACCCCAGCCGTTGGTCGGCTCCAGCTTCCTGGGCGAGCCGGTGATGATGATCGGGTCACCGATCAGCGTGTTGTTGAGGAACCAGACGGCGTTGTCCGGGCTGACGTTGACGCAGCCGTGGCTCACGTTGGCGTATCCCTGGGAGCCGACGGACCAGGGGGCACTGTGCACATACTCGCCGCTGTTGGAGATGCGGACGGTGTTGTAGACGGTCATCTGGTAGTAACCGGCAGAGCCGGGGCCCGCGTCGGGCGAGGTCATGACGGTGACGGGCTCCCTGGACATGGCCAGGTGCACGCCGCCGGTCGTGTAGTACTTCCAGTCGCCCCCCCGGCCCGCGCTCATCGGGATCTCCCTGACGGCCTTGCCGTTGCGCCTGACGGTCAGGTGGTGGGTGGCGGTGCTGCCCTTGGTGATCTGGGACCGGCCGATCTTGAAGTGGAGGCTCTGGTTCTGCTTGCCGTACAGGCCCCTGCCGCCCCTGACGCCCTCGAGACGGGCCTCGACCTGGACGTTGGTGTGGGCCGGCCAGAAGGTCTTCGGGCGGAAGTGCACGGTCTTGTCGTCGAACCAGTGCCATGCCCCGAGGACCGGTTTCGAGGTGCGGACCACCAGGTTCCGCTCGACCTCGACGCGATCGGTGATGGGCTGGTCGAAAGTGATCATGATCGGCATGCCGACCCCGACCGTCAGGCCCGTCATCTCCTTGTCGGGGAGGAACTCCTTGATCGCGAAAGTCTTCTCGACCTTGACCGTCGAGAAGGAGGTCGCGGTCTGGGTGACCTTTCCCGCCGGGTTCACCGCGACCGCGGTGACCTCGTAGGACGTCCCGGGCAGCACGGTGCCCCGGCTGTGCCACTGGGTGGCGTCGGCGCTCAGCACGCCCGCCAGCGAGCCCTTGGGGCCCTTCACGGTGACGCTCTTCAGGGTCCCGCCACTGGCCGCGACCAGGACGGTCGCGTGGGTCGGCACGTCGCCCGCCTTGTCGAGGGGAACCACGCTGACGGCGGCGTCGGCGTACCGCACGGCGCCCGTCGTGCCCTGCGGGGCGGTGGCCGAACCGTCCGAGCACGAGGCCACCAGCACCAGAGCCAGCAGCCCGGCTCCCGGAATCGAACCACGCATCGCCTGCCCCACGTGTACTCCCCTGTTCAGGACCGGTCTACTGATCCTGTTATTACCCGGAGTAAGCGGAGCACCACATATTAAGGCTGGTCTGGGCGCCAATAAACACCAAAAAACGGGCCACGGAAGCTTCCGTGGCCCGTTTCCGGACATGAGGGCGGCCGGTCGGCCGCCGCCGGGTCAGTGCGAGAAGTGACCCCGGTAGTACTCGAAGACGAAACCGATCATGCTCATGATGACGGCGAAGACGCCGATCAGGAACAGCCACCAGCCGATGACCAGGCCGACCGCGGTGAGCGAGACGGCCAGGCAGACGAACAGCGGCCACCAGCTGTGCGGGCTGAAGAAGCCGAGCTCTCCTGCGCCGTCGGCGATCTCGCCCTGCTTGCTGTCCTCAGGCTGCTCGCCGATACGGCGGGCGGTGTACATGAGGTAGTAGCCGATCATGAAGGCGAAGCCGACCGAGATCGCCATCGCCGTCGTGCCGACCGGCTCCCTGGACCAGAACCAGTAGACGACGTCCACGGCCGCGAAGAAGATGCCGCAGAGGATGAACAACCAGCCCTGGACCTTCATCGGGTCTCCTCCCCCAGCTCACGCGAGGCCGGAGCGATGTGCGGATACTTGAGGTCGAACGCGGGGCGCTCGGACCGGATGCGCGGCAGCGAGGTGAAGTTGTGCCGCGGCGGCGGGCAGGAGGTCGCCCACTCCAGCGAGTTGCCGTAGCCCCACGGGTCGTCGACGGTCACCTGGGGGGCCGTCTTGTGGGTCCGCCAGACGTTGTACAGGAACGGCAGCGTCGAGGCACCGAGCAGGAACGCGCCGATCGAGGAGATCAGGTTCAGGTCGGTGAAACCGTCCAGCGGGCTGTAGTCGGCGTAACGGCGGGGGAAGCCGGCGGCGCCGAGCCAGTGCTGGACGAGGAAGGTGGTGTGGAAGCCGATGAACAGCGTCCAGAAGTGCACCTTGCCCAGGGTGTCGTTGAGCATCTTCCCGGTGAACTTGGGCCACCAGAAGTAGAAGCCCGCGAACATCGCGAACACCACGGTGCCGAAGACGACGTAGTGGAAGTGGGCCACCACGAAGTAGGAGTCCGACACCTGGAAGTCCAGCGGGGGCGAGGCCAGGATGACACCGGTCAGGCCGCCGAACAGGAAGGTGACCAGGAAGCCGATCGAGAACAGCATGGGCGACTCGAAGGACAGGTGTCCCCGCCACATCGTGCCGATCCAGTTGAAGAACTTCACCCCGGTCGGGACCGCGATGAGGAACGTCATGAACGAGAAGAACGGCAGCAGCACCTGGCCGGTCGGGAACATGTGGTGCGCCCACACGGTGATCGACAGACCGGCGATGGCGATGGTCGCGCCGACCAGGCCGATGTAGCCGAACAGCGGCTTGCGGCTGAAGACCGGCAGGATCTCGGTGACGATGCCGAAGAACGGCAGCGCGATGATGTACACCTCGGGGTGGCCGAAGAACCAGAACAGGTGCTGCCAGAGCATGGCACCACCGGTCGCCGGGTCGAAGATGTGCGAACCGAGCTTGCGGTCGGCCTCGAGGGCCAGCAGCGCGGCGGCCAGCACCGGGAAGGCCATCAGCACCAGGATCGAGGTGAGCAGGATGTTCCAGGTGAACATCGGCATGCGGAACATCGTCATGCCGGGCGCCCGCATGCAGACGATCGTGGTGATGAAGTTCACCGAGCCGAGGATCGTGCCCAGACCGCTGATGGTCAGGCCGACGATCCACAGGTCACCGCCGATGCCGGGCGAGCTGATCGCGTTCGACAGCGGGGTGTAGGCGAACCAGCCGAAGCTGGCCGCGCCGCCCGGGGTGATGAAGCCCGACAGGGCGATGGTGCTGCCGAAGGTGAACAGCCAGTAGCTCACCATGTTCAGGCGCGGGAAGGCCACGTCGGGCGCGCCGATCTGCAGCGGCATCAGCTCGTTGGCGAAACCGGCGAACAGCGGCGTCGCGAACATCAGCAGCATGACCGTGCCGTGCATGGTGAACAGCTGGTTGAACTGCTCGTTGCTGGTGATCTGCAGACCGGGCTGCGCCAGCTCCGCCCGCATGATCAGCGCCATCACGCCGCCGATCAGGAAGAACACGAACGAGGTGATGAGGTAGAGGTGCCCAATGATCTTGTGATCGGTGGACGACATCCACTTCGTGATGATCGAGCCCTTGCGGGTCGCCACCGGGGCGAGGGCGATGGGCTCGTTTAGTGCGGTCACTGGGCACCCGCCTGACTAGCGATGTACTGGTCGAACTCGGCCTGGGGGACGAGTTTCACCGAGAAGAGCATCCGGCTGTGGTCGGTACCGCACAGTTCGGCGCAGCGGCCGGCGAAGATGCCGGTCTTGTCCAGGGTGTCCACCTCGAACTTGTTCTGCACTCCCGGGATGACGTCACGCTTGAAGTGGAAGGAAGGCACCCAGAAGGAGTGGATGACGTCCGGCGAGACGAGGTCGAACTCGACCTTCTTCCCAATGGGGAGCACCAGCTGCGGGCCCTGCTGGTAGTCACCGACGGGCTTGCCGACGACCGCGACCTGCTTGCCGTTGTAGTCGGTGGTGAAGCGCCAGCTCCACTGGAAGCCCTCGACCTTGACCTTCACGTCGGCGTGGCCGGAGACGGCGTTGACGTAGTTCTGGTCACGCGCGGTGAAGAAGAAGAACACGCCGACCATGATGATCGGCACAACCGTGTAGAGGATCTCGATCGGGAGGTTGTAGCGCACCTGCGGCGGCAGCGCCTCCTTGGAGTTCTTCCTCTTGCGGTGGAACGCCACGGACCACAGGATCAGGCCCCACACGACCACACCGGTGGCGAGAGCCGCGATCCAGGATCCGTTCCACAGATTCTGAACGGTCTCGGCCTGCTTGGTGATGCCGACGGGCATGCCGCCACGGGACCACTCCTCGGCACTGCACGCCGTCGCGGACACCAGCAGCAGCGCCAGAGCGGCAGCGCGTGGCACCCGGCGGCGGGCCAACGAACGCCGTGCAGAACGGCGGGTCGGACTCACGGATCGCCTACCCCACAGATGAAGCCCAGGAGTCGCTCCTGGGCGGTCGTTTGTTCATGTTCACAACTTGTAGTTCACAGCTTTACGCTGGGGGACACATTAGCGCGGACCACCCCCGCCCCCCCGCGCAGCCCCCGATTGCGTCGCGCGTGATGCGACGATTGGGACGTGGCGTACTTCGACGCGGCCTCCACGGAGCCGCTGCACCCTCAGGCGCGCGAGGCTCTGATCGCGGCGCTCGATGTCGGCTGGGCCGACCCGGCGAGGCTGTACGGCCCCGCCCGCCGGGCAAGGATGTTACTGGAACAGGCGCGCACAGAGGTCGCCGAGGCCCTCGGAGCCCGTCCCGACGAGGTCTCGTTCACCACCTCGGGCACCCAGGCGGTGCACCTGGGCGTGCTCGGCACCCTGCACGGGCGGCGCAGGGCGGGACGCCGCCTGGTGACCTCCGCGGTCGAGCACTCCAGCGTGCTGCACGCCGCCGGGGTCCACGAGCGCGACGGCGGCTCGGTCGAGACGGTCGGCGTCGGCCGTACCGGCGCGGTCGACCCGGCCGCGTTCCGCGAGGCCGTCCTCGCGGAGGGGACGGCACTGGCCTGCCTGCAGAGCGCCAACCACGAGGTCGGAACGGTCCAGCCGATCGCGGAGGCCGCGGCCGCGTGCGCTGAGGCGGGCGTTCCGCTGCTGGTCGACGCCGCGCAGACCGCGGGCCGGATGCCACTGCCCGGCGGCTGGTCGGTGCTGACGGCGAGCGCCCACAAGTGGGGCGGCCCCGCGGGAGTCGGCGTCCTGGTGGTCCGTAAGGGCACCCGGTGGCGCAGCCCGCTCCCCGAGGACGAGCGTGAGCGCCGCAGGGTCCCCGGGTTCGAGAACGTCCCCGCGATCGTGGCATCCGCCGCCGCGCTGCGCGCCATGGCCGCCGAGTCGGCCGTCGAGTCGGCGCGTCTGTCCGCACTGGTCGACCGGATCAGAACGGAGGTCCCCCGACTGATTCCCGACGTCGAGGTGATCGGCGATCCGGTGGCACGCGCCCCGCATATTGTCACCTTTTCGTGTCTTTACGTCGAAGGTGAAGCGTTACTGACAGAATTGGACAAGGCAGGGTTCGCCGTATCGTCCGGCAGTTCCTGCACGGCCAGTACGCTTCGTCCGTCACATGTTTTGGAGGCTATGGGCGTGCTTACGCATGGGAACGTCCGGGTATCGCTGCCCCGAGGCGCGTCCGCGACGGATGTCGGCCGTTTCCTCACCGTCCTGCCGGACATGGTGAGGAGGATTCGTGAGGACGCGGGAGTGAAATCGTGATCGATGTTCGGGAAGTGAGCGCTCCATGACGTCCACACAGGCAGCCGCGGCGGGGGCGACCCAGCCTCCGGCCCTGACCATCGACGCGCTGGGCAAGAAGTGCCCCATCCCGATCATCATGCTCGCCGAGCAGATCAACTACGTCCCGCGCAACGCGATCGTCTCCGTCCTCGCCGACGACCCCGCGGCCTTCACCGACATCCCGGCCTGGTGCAGGCTGAAGTCGCACCACCACGTGGCGAGTTACGAGCTTCCCGAGGGCGGCTGGGCCATCCACGTGCGGCGCAACTACTGACCCCCTCCCCCGCGCTCGCCCTCCGGCAGCGGCGCGCGGGAGAGGGGGCGTCCCCGTCTCCTCTCGGAGAGGGGCTCAGGCGTAGTGGCACTCCACGAAGCGGTCGACCTCGGCGGCGGCCTCGGCACCGTAAGCGGCGGCGAAGCGGTCGAGGAAGGTCTTCCTGCCGAGTTCGTACTCCTGGCCGCCGACGCGCTCGAGGACGTGGGTGGCGGTGAGGTTGCCGATCTGGCCGCTGCGCTCCAGGGACAGGCCCCAGGCGACGCCCGCCAGGAAGCCGGAGCGGAAGGCGTCGCCGACGCCGGTCGGGTCGGCCTTGCCCAGCTCGGGAGCGGGTGAGACGTGCAGGGAGGGCTCGCCCTTACGGTCGATCACGGCGCCCTTCGGGCCGAGCGTGGTGATCCGGACGCCGACCCGGTCGAGGATCTCCTCGTCGGACCAGCCCGTCTTCTGCTCGATCAGACCCTTCTCGTAGTCGTTGCCGAACAGGTAGGCGGCACCGTCGACAAGGCGCCGGATGTCCTCTCCCGGCATGCGGGCGAGCTGCTGCGAGGGGTCGGCGGCGAAGGGGATGCCGCGCCCCTTGGCCTCGTCGGTGTGCCTGAGCATCGCGTCGGGGTCGTTGGGGCTGACCAGGACGAGGTCGAGGCCGCCGAGCCGCTCCGCGATCGGGCCGAGCTCGATCAGCCGGGCCTCGGCCATCGCGCCCGTGTAGAACGACGAGATCTGGTTGTGCTCGTCGTCGGTGGTGCACAGGAACCGGGCGGTGTGGTGAACCTCCGAGGTGTGCACGGAGTCGCAGTCGACACCGTGCCGCTCAAGCCAGGACCGGTAGTCGGCGAAGTCCGCGCCGACCGCGCCGACCAGGACGGGCCGCAGTCCCAGGCAGCCCATGCCGAAGGCGATGTTCGCCGCGCAGCCGCCGCGGCGGATCTGCAGGTCGTCCACGAGGAACGACAGGGAGACCCGGTCGAGCTGGTCGGCGATGAGCTGGTCGCCGAAGCGCCCCGGGAAGGTCATCAGATGATCGGTCGCGATTGAGCCGGTGACGGCGATGCGCACGGGATCATTCTCCTCGTTGTCAGCATCTCTGGAAATGACAGGGAGGTGGAGCCCCGCAAGAATACGCGACCTCATGAACGCGCGACGGCCCCACAGGGTGACAGATCTCACCCTGCGGGGCCGCCGCGAGTCACTTGTCCTGAAGTGTTCGCGTGTGTCCGCCTAGTTGAACGAATCGCCGCAGGCGCAGGAGCCCGTGGCGTTCGGGTTGTCGATCGTGAAGCCCTGCTTCTCGATCGTGTCGACGAAGTCGACGGTCGCACCCACGAGGTAGGGCGCGCTCATCCGGTCGGTGACCACGCTGACACCGTTGAAGTCCGTGACGACGTCGCCGTCCATGGAACGGTCGTCGAAGAAGAGCTGGTAGCGCAGGCCGGAACAGCCACCGGGCTGCACGGCCACGCGCAGCTGGAGGCCTTCCTCGCCCTGCTGCTCCAGCAGGCTCTTGACCTTGGCCGCGGCCGCGTCACTGAGGATCAGGCCCTGTGCCGTGGTCTCGCTGCTCTCAACCGACATGTGGTGACTCCCGCGTCTGCGTCAACCGCCCGTTCGGAACGGCTGTCTGTTTGTGACGTCCTTCTTAGACGCTACCAACACGCGTGGACGGCCACACATTCCTGGGACCGCAACCATCCTCGACCCCGGAATAAAACCCCCCATAGCGTGTGTCATCATTAGTCGTCAGTTCGACGATAAGGGGGTGTGGTCGTGACGACCACCGAGACCGGGCTTCCGCTTTTCGTCCTCGGCAGGGGGACAGACCCGCACAGCGAGCGCGGCGTCGACTGTCCCGGAGAGCTGCCTTCCGCCTCGGATCCCGCGCTCGTCGAGCGCGCCAGGCGGGCGAAGGCCGCGCTCGGCGACCGGGTCTTCGTCCTGGGGCACCACTACCAGCGCGACGAGGTCATCCAGTTCGCCGACGTGACCGGGGACTCGTTCAAACTCGCCAAGGACGCGGCGGCCAGGCCGGAGGCGGAGTACATCGTCTTCTGCGGCGTGCACTTCATGGCCGAGTCCGCCGACATCCTCACCAACGACTCGCAGAAGGTCGTGCTGCCCGACCTCGCCGCCGGGTGCTCGATGGCGGACATGGCCACGTTCGACCAGGTCGAAGAGTGCTGGGAGGCGCTGGAGGACGCGGGGATCGCCGATGTGACGGTTCCGGTCACCTACATGAACTCCAGCGCCGACATCAAGGCCTTCTGCGGGCGCAACGGCGGCGCCGTGTGCACCTCGTCGAACGCCAGGCGCGCCCTCGAGTGGGCGTTCTCCCGCGGTGAGAAGGTGCTGTTCCTGCCCGACCAGCACCTGGGGCGCAACACCGCGGTGCTGGAGATGGGCATGTCGCTCGACGACTGCGTCGTCTACAACCCGCACCGGCCGAACGGCGGGCTGACCGCGGAGCAGCTCGAGAACGCCAAGATGATCCTGTGGAAGGGGCACTGCTCGGTCCACGGCCGTTTCACCGCCGGATGCGTCGACGACGTGCGCGAGCGGATCCCGGGGGTCAACGTGCTGGTCCACCCCGAGTGCAGGCACGAGGTGGTCACCAAGGCCGACCACGTCGGCTCGACCGAGTACATCATCAGGAAGCTGCAGGAGGCTCCCGCCGGATCGTCCTGGGCGGTGGGCACCGAGCTGAACCTGGTCAAGCGGCTGGGGCAGATGTTCCCGGACAAGAACGTGACGTTCCTCGACAAGACCGTCTGCTACTGCTCGACGATGAACCGGATCGACCTGCCGCACCTGGTGTGGGCGCTCGAGTCCCTCGCCGCCGGCCAGGTGGTCAACCAGATCACCGTCGACGAGGAGACCACCCGCTGGGCCAAGGTCGCCCTGGACCGGATGCTGGCCCTGCCCTGACGGTGAGGACGCGCCGGTCTGGCCCGCTCAACGGCGCCGGTACGGTCCGCGGTGAGGCGAGCCCGGCCGGCGCCCGCCGGGCTCCCGTCCCGGTGAACCTCACCGGTCACGGCGCTAGCCGAGCCCGTAGACCACCCTGACGCTGACGGAGACGGTCTGCTGACCGGGGCTGATGGAGGCCTTCTCCGCCACGAGCCCGGCGCCGTAGGCCACCGGCCTCGGCGGGGTGACGTTCTCCTCGGTGATCGTCACGACCTGGCCGAGCTCGCGACCGGACAGTTTCGCGTACTGCTCCGCGCGGGACCTGGCGTCCTTGAACGCCACCTCTCGCGCGGCTCTGAGCAGCTTGCGGCTGTCGGAGACCTCGAAGGAGACGCCGTTGAGGCGCACCTCCTCACCAACGGCGACCGCGGCCTCGATGACCCTGTCCGCGCTCTCCACGTTGCGCACCACCGCCTCGACGCCCTGCGCGGCCCGGTAGCCGGAGACCTTGGGGTAGGTGTCGTACTCGGGCCCGAGGGACAGCTCGTTCGTCCGCAGGTCCTTGGCGTCGACCCCCGCCTTGAGCAACGCCTTCGTCAGCCTGGCCGCGGCATCGCGCGCGTCGGCGAAGGCCTGGCTCGCGCTCGCGCGGCGCACCTCGACACCGGTGTTCAGGCGCATGACGTCGGGGGGCGAGGACAGGCTTCCCTCCCCCACGACCGTCACCTGCGATCGGCTTTCGTTCACGACCACCCTCGCAACGTCGGAGCCGGAGTCGGCGAACGCGGCCCCGCCGAACATCCCCACGGTGACGAACGCGGCCGCGGCCACGGTATGAGACAGCTTGATCATAGGCTCATGGCACCACGGAACGGCGATGGCGCCGGAGAGGCGCCACCGTACCCTGCCATGTCTTGAAGCTGACTTCCTCCCCCATCTGAGAGTGAGGGGCCGGAGCCGGGGATTCCGATCAGATCACGGCGCGTTCCCGCCACCAGGCGAACAGTCCCGCGTCGCCCTCCACGGCGTAGTCGTCCGCGCTGCGCCTGCCGTACACGACCTGCAGCAGGTCCGCGGCGGTCGCGGTGCGGACGGTGACCGTTCCCGGCCGCAGGGAGCGTTCGTGGTGGAACCGGTCGGGATCGACGGTCACCACCCACCCGGCGCCGGTGTCGGCCTGCAGGGAGATCGTCTCGCCTGCTCCCCGCAGCTCGGCCACGCCGGGGCTCCAGCGCGCGTGAGGGAGGATGCCCAGGAGCTCGTCGACCCCGTCGGCCGCCACGTCCTCGTCGACCGAGACCGGGACCCCCAGCGCCAGCTCGGCGTCGATCCGGTGGACCACGGTCTCGTGCAGTTGCCGCCGCGACCAGAACCGCGCGCGCCCGCTGCCGTCCAGGGTCCACATCGGGGCGTCGGGATCGGCCGCCAGCAGCGCCTCGGGCAGCAGGACCGCCCCCTCGGCGAGCCAGGCGGGATAGTCTCCGGCGTCGGCGGGCAGGCCCGCCTCCATCCTGGCGCGGTCGTAGCGCCGCTCCGCCAGGTCCCGCACCATCGCGGCCGCCCACCTGTGCACCCGTCCGGTGTGGGCGGTCAGCTCGGCCAGGTCCCAGCCGGGACAGGTCCGCACCTCGGTGGACATGTCGGCACCCCGCAGGACCTCCGCCATCCGGATGATCTCCCCGCGGACGGCCTCGGTGTGCTCCTCGTGGGTCCGGTCCCTCATCTCAGTCCTCTCGCGTGAAGCGCACGTACTGCTTCTCGTACTCCTTGGCGTTGGTGCTGGTGGCCAGGACCCGCTTGACGTTCCCCTCGAAGTCGATCACCACGGCCTCGTGACCGCCGCCCTTGCGCCGCCAGCCCGCGATGTGCCGGTCGTCGTACCAGCCGATGAGCCGGTCGGTCTCGAACGGGACCCTGAACTGGGCGTCCGCGTCGGTGACGGTCGACCAGATGCAGATCTCCTTGTCGTTCTCCTTGCAGTAGGTCATGATCTGCGTGCCCGAGGGAGAGACGTCGTCACCTTCGACGGTGATCGGGGTGCCCACGTCCAGCAGGGTCTGCAGCACGGTTCCCTGCAGGTCGTAGAAGCGGATGCGCTTGGTCTGCCCGGTGAGCGCCCAGGTGCCGACCGCCCTGCCGTCCCCCCGCCAGAAGTAGCTCCACTTCCCGGCGTCCTTCTCCTTCACATGGACAATCCTGACCTTCTTCTTCGCGATGTCGATGACCGCGTAGCCGTACTCCTTGCTGGTGTCCCCGACCGCCTCGTACAGCGTCACCAGGCCCCGCCTGCCGTCGGGGGACCATTGAGGAAGCGTCGGGTAGACCGGCGCCTTGGTGGTCTTGAGCGGGGTCACCGCGCCCGACCGCCGGTCGATGATGGAGACGATGGCGTAGTTGTTGGTGTCGTAGACCTTGTCGGTCGCCAGCGCCTGGGTGCCCGTGGCGTTCACCGTGTACTGGAAGTACTTGTCGTTCTTGGTGAAGGTGCTGCCGCCGGGAGTGCGGACGTAGAGGGTCTTGTCCCAGTCGAGGCTGTAGGAGGTGAGCTTGACCGGGTCGTCCTCGCTCTCCCGGACGGTGATGGAGGTGCCCGGCAGCTTGATCGTGTTCGTCGCCTCCGGCGGATCGGAGGGCGTCGGGGTCGGCGTGGCGGAGGGGCCGGTCGGGGACGGGGTCGACGGACCGTGCGTGTCGGCCGCCTCGGTGGTCACGACACCCCCCTGTGTGCCGTTGCGCAGCGCCAGCGTGATCCCGCCCGCCGTCAGCAGGACGACCAGGAGCCCGGCGCCGACCGCGATCCAGATCCCGCGCCCGCGCCCGCGCCCATGCTCGTGCCCGGTCTCCCCCGTCCCCTGCCCCCGGTACGGCGGGGCGCCCTGGGGCGGGTGGTTCACCGGACCGCCGTGGGGCTGCGCGGGCGGCTGCTGCGGATAGCCCGGACCCGGCTGGGGGTAGCCGGGCGCCGCGTACCCGGCCTGCGGATAGCCCGCCGGGGCCGTTCCCGCCATGTTGAAGCCCTGGGGGGCGCCATGGCCGCCGGGCCCCGTCTGCTCGGGACGACCGTACGGCACGGTGGGAGGGTAGGCGCCCTGCGGTGCCTGCTGGAGATGCCGCTGAGGGTGCGGCTGCCCGCCGGGCCCGGTGTGCTCGGGGGCGGAGGCCTGGCCGTACCCGCTCAGCGGGGGACCTCCCGGGCCCGTCCGCTGCGCGGCGGCGGCCGATCCCTCCGCGAGGATGCCCCTGGGGGCGGTCGGCATCGCGACGCCCGGCGGGCCCGCGGGCGCGCCGCCCGCGTGGCCGAGCAGCCGCAGCAGGGCCTCCCCCGCGGTCGGCCGCAGGGCCGGGTCCTTCGACAGGCACTGGCCGACCAGGTCGCGCAGCGCCGGATCGGCGATGGCCCGCAGGTCGGGGTCCATGTTCATGATCCGGTTGAAGATCGCGGGCAGGCTGTCCGTGCCGAACGGCGGCTGGCCCGTGGCCCCGAAGACCATCGTGCAGCCCCAGGCGAACATGTCGGCGGGAGATCCGGCGTTCTCTCCCGCGAGCTGCTCGGGGGTCATGTAGGAGGGGGTGCCGATCGCCGTCGCGGTCAGCGTCGAGGTCCGGTCGAGCGCCTTCGCGATGCCGAAGTCGATCACCCGGGGGCCGTCGGAGGCGAGAAGCACGTTGGACGGCTTGAAGTCCCTGTGCACGATCCCCGCCTGATGGATCGCGACGAGCGCGGTCACCGTGCCGATCGCCAGGCGGTGCAGGGCCGAGCCCTCGCGGGGCCCCTCCGTGGCCACGACCTCGGCCAGCGTCGGGCCGTCGATGTACTCGCTGACGATGTAGGGACGGTGCTGGTCGACCCCGGTGTCGATGACGGCGGCGGTGCAGAACGGGGCGACCCGCCGGGCCGTGCTGACCTCGCGGACGAAGCGTTCCATCGCCTCCTCGTCCTGCGCGAGATCGGCGCGGAGCAGCTTGACCGCGACGCGGGCGCCCGTGGGCGAGACGCCGAGATAGACCGTTCCCTGACCGCCCTCGCCGAGCCGCGCGGTGAGCCGGTACTCCCGCACCTGCTCGGGGTCCCCAGGCCGCAAGGACACAAGGTCCGGCATACCCACCCTCCCTTTAGGGACTTTTTACGCTCCATTGTGACGGCAAATAGTCACAGTCAGTGCGTCAATCCCCGAGACGGACAGACCGAAAGGCGCTATCCGTACCGCTTGTCCGGCGTGCCCCGCGGCCCTCCGCGCAGGCCGCCGAGCGTCCCGACCGCCTCGACGATCGCCTCGGGGTCGTCGAGGTGCACCTCGTGCCCGGATCGGGGCAGGGAGATGAGGCGGGCGTTCAGGAGCCCGGCCAGGGCCCGGTGGCACGGGTCCTCCGGGCCCGCGCTGAGGATCACGACCGGGATCGCGGGGAAGGGATGGCTCTCGCGCAGGTCGCCGAGTTCGGCGGCCATGTCGGGGTAGGCGAGCCACTCGGCCAGCGCCGCGGCCAGGACCCGGCCTCTGCCGTACACAACGCGGGCGCGGTCGTGCGGGCCCATGAGGAGACGATGCGCGAGGGGCAGCACGAGGCGGGCGAGCGCGGTCGCGCCGAACGTCCCGCCGAGGGCGGGAAGGGCACGCTGTACGGCCCGCACGACAGCCGCGCGTGGCCCGCTCCTGCGCCTGACCTGCCGCTCACAGCTCGGGTCGACCAGGACCAGTCCCGCCGCCCGCTCCGGGTTGAGCCTGGCGAAGGCCTCGGCGTGACGGCCCGCGACCGAGTGGCCGACCACGATCGCGGAGTCCGCGAGCGCGGCGATCCGCTCCGCCTCCTCGCGCAGCGTCGGCGGGCCCAGGTGCCCCGAGCTGAGCCCGAGCCCGGGGCGGTCGAAGCGGATCACCAGGTGGTCGGGGCTCAGGCTCGTGGCGACCCGGTCCCAGTGGAACCACGCCCCCGCCATTCCCGCGCAGATCACCACCGGCGGCGTTCCCGCCCCCTCAAGCAGGACGTGCGACTTCGGCGGCGCGGCCCGCGTCCTGTCCCGCCACAGCGCCGCCCCGACCAGCAGCAGCCAGAGCGCGACGACCCCCACCTGGAAGCGCTGGGCGGTCCCCACGGGGCCGTCGTGCCCGCCGGGCCCGCCCCGGGCGGTCTCGACGGCGGCGACCAGGGAGAGGGTCCACACCGTCGCGGCGGCCATGAGGGCGGCCAGCGCGGCGCCGCCGTACACGAGGAGCGGCCATCTGCGCCGCCGCAGCGCGCTCACCGGCAGCGCGACGAGGCTGACCGCGGCCCCGGCGAGCGCGAGGGAGCTGGCCGCGGCGTGGATCACATGGGAGGCGGAGACCCGGCCCACGGCCTCGGCCGCCGCACACGAGGGGGCACTCAGCGTGGCGCAGTCCAGCGGGAAGGCTCCGGCGTCCAGCACCGTCATCACGCCGAACAGCGCGAGCCCGAGCCAGCCCACAGCGCCCGCCCTGCCAGGGCGTTCGTCGGGCGCCAGGGCGACCCCCGCCAGGCAGGCGGCCCCGACCAGCACATCGGCGCCCCGCACCAGCCACGACCACGGCTGGTCGGCGGCGGCCAGCTCGCTGAGGTACGCCCAGGACCGGTCGACGCCCGGGTTGAGGAACTGCAGCGGCACCCAGGCGCTGTAGCACAAGCCCGCCAGGAGGAACGCGCGGGCGGCGGCCAGGGTCGCCCTTCGCCGGGAGCGCACCACTCACAGCCCGGGAGCGCCCCAGAGGGGGAACCAACGGCCGAGGTCGGGCTCGATTCTCAGCTCCCCGTCGAGCGCGGCGCGCACCTGGAGCTCGAGCGCGTTGTCCCTGCGCTGGCCGGGCAGCGGCGCGAACGGGTAGAAGGTGCCTCTCTTGTAGAGGTAGACCAGGGCGAGCCCGCGCCCGGCGTGGCCGGAAGAGTCCGCGAAGGCCACCAGCGAGCAGAGCAGGGAGGGGCCGAAGCCCGCCGACTCCAGGGAGGAGTTGACGGCGTGCAGGTCGGTGACCAGATCGCCGAGCAGCTCAGGATCGCGGCGCACCACCAGCCAGGTGTAGCCGTAGGAGTCCTTCGACTGCTCGACCGGCGGCCCTCCCCCCGCGGCGAGCAGTTCGACGACGTCGTGCTCCAGCGTGGCGAACGCCCCGCCCTCAGCGGAGCGGAAGCAGACCGACCCGATCCCGGTCGGCTCAAGACCGGTCGCGGCCTGCAGGGTCACCGCGGCGGACGGCAGCGCGAACAGCGCGTCCAGATCGGGCTTGACGGGTTCGGTACGGCCCAGCAGCGCGTCCCACCACCTGGCCACCCTCACACTCCCTGTCCAAGCTGGGCGGAGATCCGCCTGAGCTGCTCAAGCCGCCGTTCGAGCGGCGGGTGGGTGGCCATCAGGGAGGTCAGGGCCGAGCGGCCCGCCAGGGCGGGGGCGAAGAAGAAGGCGTTGAACGGCTCGGCCTCGCGCAGGTCCTTGGTCGGGATGCGGGCCATCTCGCCGGAGACCTTGACCAGCGCGCTGGCCAGCGCGGAGGGACGCTGGGTGAGCAGGGCGCCCGCGCGGTCGGCGGCCAGCTCGCGGTAGCGCGACAGGGCGCGGGTGAGCAGGAAGCTGACCGCGTAGACCAGGATCGAGACCAGCATCACGATCACGCCGATCGGCGGGCCGTTCTGGTTGTCCCTGCGCCCGCCGAGACCGCTGTAGAGCGCGACCCTGGTCATGAGCCCGGCGACGATGCCCAGGAACGACGCGATCGTCATCACCGCGACGTCGCGGTGGGCGACGTGGGACATCTCGTGCGCGAGGACGCCCTCGAGCTCCGCGCGGTCGAGGCGGCGCAGCAGCCCGGTGGTCGCGCAGACCACCGAGTTCTTCTGGTTGCGGCCGGTGGCGAACGCGTTCGGGACATCCGAGTCGGCGATCGCCACCCGCGGCTTCGGCATGTCGGCCATGCCGCAGAGCCGGTCGATCACACCGTGCAGCTCGGGCGCCTCCTGTGGGCTGACGACACGCCCGTGCATCGCGAACAGCGCGATGCGGTCGGACATGAAGTACTGCACCAGGAGGGTGATGCTCGCGATGAGCAGCACCGTGACCGTATGGACGCCCAGCGCGACCAGCGCGCCGACGAAGACGACATACAGCAGCCCCAGCAGGAACATGGTCAGAACCATGCGGCTGGTCAGGCCCCGGTCCGGGGCGAACCGGGTGTGTGCCATATGCCCAAACTATCCGGGAATCAGCCCCTCATTGCCGAGCATCTCCCGCACTTCGTCCATGGAAGCGTCGGCCGGAGGCAAAATCAGCTCGGACGGCTCCAGGCTGTCGTCGGGAAGCGCCTTGCCGACGTGGCGGACCTTGTCGAGCAGGTCGTGCAGCCTGCTCCTGAAGGAGTCCTCGTCACCGGCCGCGATGGCCGCCTCGAGCTCGCCGTCGAGGGCGTTGAGGACGTCGAGGTCGCCCTCCGCGATCTCGATCTGGCCCTCGCCCATGATGCGTACGATCACAGCCCCTCCCCCTGCTGGTGGAACTGCTGCGTCTGGTGCGGCTGCTGCTGTTGGGGCTGCTGGGATGGTCCCTGCTCGATCGCGCTCTTCGGCGCGGGCCCCTGGCCCAGCTCGGCCTTCATCCGGGCGATCTCCAGCTCCACGTCGTGCCCGCCGCCCATGCGGTCGAGCTCGGCCTGGATGTCGTCGCCGCGCTGGCCGCTGAAGTCGTCGAGCGCGCCACTGGCCAGCAGCTCGTCGATGGCTCCCGCGCGGGCCTGCATCGAGGCCGTCTTGTCCTCGGCGCGCTGAATCGCCAGGCCGACGTCGCCCATCTCCTCGGAGATGCCGGAGAAGGCCTCGTTGATCCGCGTCTGCGCCTCGGCGGCGGTGTAGGTCGCCTTGATCGTCTCCTTCCTCGTGCGGAAGGAGTCGACCTTGGCCTGAAGGCGGTGGGAGGCCGTGGTGAGCTTCTCCTCCTCAGCCTGCAGGTTGTCGTGCTGCACACGAAGGTCGGCGATCTGGGTCTGCAGGCTCGACCTACGGGTCAGCGCCTCGCGGGCGAGATCCTCACGGCCAACCCCGAGCGCCTTGCGGCCCTGCTCCTCAAGCTTGCGCGACTGCGCCTCGATCTGGTTGATCTGCAGCTCCACCCGCTTGCGCGAGGTGGCGACGTCGGCCACACCACGGCGCACCTTCTGCAACAACTCCAACTGACGCTGGTAGGAGTAGTCGAGGGTCTCGCGCGGATCCTCCATCTTGTCCAAGGCGTTGTTGGCCTTGGACTTGAAGATCATGGAAAGTCTCTTCATCACGCTCATGCGCGTCGGCCGTCCCCTTCATCAAATGCGCTTCGGGTCACCCCAGTGATTCCAGCCCCCCAAGAAAAGCACCGGAGCCACCTAGGTTCACCCTACGCATAACGCACGGGGGCGTCACTAAGTTGCAGTCCCGGTAGGCTGACGATGTGTTCCGACGTACCCAGACCACCGCGGACGACTCCCCCGTCTCCGTCAACGATCCTAAGCCTGCGGGCAAGGGGCGTCCCACACCCAAGCGCCGGGACGCCGAAGGTCGTCGCCGCCAGCCGGTGAACGCCCCCCAGAACCGTAAAGAGGCGTACAAGCAGCTTCGCGAGCGCCAGGCCAACGACCGCGTCAAGGCGCGCGAGGGCATGCTGCGCGGCGAAGAGCGCTACCTCCCCGCCCGCGACCAGGGCCCGGCCCGCAAGTTCGCCCGTGACTGGGTCGACTCCCGGCGCCTGGCCAGCCAGTACTTCCTGCCGTTCTCGCTGCTCATCCTGCTGCTGACCTGGATTCCCTTCCCCGAGGCGGTCCGCGGCCAGGTCTACGTCGCCGTCATCACGGTCGGCTGGCCGCTCATGATGGTCGGTGTGCTGCTGACCTCGTTCTGGGTCTCCTGGAAGGTCAAGAAGCTGGCCTCTGAGAAGTTCCCCGGCGACAACCTCAAGGGTGTCGGCTTCTACGCCGCGATGCGCGCGCTGCAGATCCGCAAGCTGCGCTTCCCGCCGCCGACCGTCCTGCCGGGCGGCAAGCCCGTCCCGCCGAAGAAGTAGGCCCGCAGGCCCCGTCCCGTGTCCCGGGAGGGGCCTGACGGCGCTCAGCCCGTCTGCTTCGCCTACTCCGTCCCCTCCACGACGTTCCAGTCGAAGTTCCCGTCGGCGATCCGCGGCTTCCAGTGGCCGATCGTCCCTCCGGTCTCCAGCGCGTCGGCGGTCGCCTTCAGCAGCGCGTAGTACGACCTGACCCGGACCCCGCCCGGCATGAAGTCGAGCGGGCCGTCCTCGGCGCTCTTTCCCACGTCGTGCTCGACCGAGTCGACCAGCAGGTGGCCGCCGACCCCGTCGGCGCCGAACGGGACCATCCGCCCGTCCCACACCTCGCCGCGCGGGTCGGGCTCAACGCCCGGCTCGTAGTCCCCCTCCAGCGGGCCGATCCCGCACAGCATCCGCCAGGTGTCGCGGATCTGCCTGACATCCAGGAGTTCCTCGCCCATCGGGCCGAACCCCCACGCCCTCCCCGTCGTCACGGAGCCGTTGTGCCGCAGCAGGGAGGCGCGCAGGTCGTCGGGGAAACGCAGGCCCATCTGCGCCTCGGCGACCGCGATGGTCCCGGGCCTGGCGGGACCCGCGAGGGTGCGGTAGGTCGCGGGGGCGTTGGCCCTCAGCCACTTCTCGATCCGGCCCCACTGCCGGTCGACCGCCCTGGTCACCTTCGGGCTGAGCGGCCGTCTGTGCGGCACCCGCGCCGCGGGATGGCAGTCGGCGTCCTGAACAGGGGCCACCGCCTCCGGGGAGGGGGTCTCCTGATCCTGGGGGGCCGCCTCGCCGGAGAGGCCCTCGTGGACGGTCCAGGGCCGGGAGAAGTCCTCTCCCGACTCCACACAGGTTCCGGCGTCCTCCCCCGCGCCTGCCTGCCCGTACGGCGGGCACACGCTCTCCCCCAGGACACCGGTCAGATACTCCGTGCCCGTCTCCTTGGAGAAGACCGCGTTCTCCAGGACCTGGCTGCCGAGGGCCAGCAGGCACAGCGTGCACGCGACGGCGCCCCACCGGTTCAGCGTGCGCCTGACCGCGCGGTCAAGGGGAGCCCGCGGGGTGATCTCCCTGGTGAGGAAGGCGGGGAGGCGGGACTCGACGGCGTAACGCTTGAGGTCGTCGGCGGTCGGGGTGCCGAGGATCGGGGCCTGCGGCCACCGGGGCGCCTGGACGGCCTCGGCCTCGGGACGTGGCGCGACCTCGACGCGAGACTCGGCCCCGGGGACGGTCCCGGCGCGGGAGCCCGCGCCCGAGACGGCCGGAGACCGGCGCGGGCGCAGGACCGCGACGACGATCGCCGTCGCCACGGCGGCCGCCAGCGCGAGCCGTACCCATCGAGAAGTGATCAAGCGCGACACGCCGGGCAGAGTATCCCGAATCCCCCTATGCCATCGCACCCAATAGGGTCAACGGCATGGAATTCCGCCATCTCGGCCGTAGTGGCCTCAAGGTCAGTGAGATCAGCTACGGCAACTGGATCACGCATGGCTCCCAGGTCGAGGAGGACGCCGCCAGGGAATGCGTACAGGCGGCGCTCGACGAGGGGATCACCACCTTCGACACCGCGGACGTCTACGCCGGGACCAGGGCCGAGGAAGTGCTCGGCCGCGCACTGAAGGGCGTTCGCCGCGAGTCCCTGGAGATCTTCACCAAGGTCTACTGGCCCACGGGGCCCGGCCAGAACGACCGCGGACTGTCCCGCAAGCACATCACCGAGTCGATCCACGGCTCGCTGCGCCGGCTGCAGACCGACTACGTCGACCTCTACCAGGCCCACCGCTTCGACAACGAGACCCCGCTCGAGGAGACCCTCAAGACCTTCGACGACCTCGTACGGCAGGGCAAGGTCCTCTACGTCGGCGTCAGCGAGTGGAACGCCGACCAGATCGGCCGCGCTCTGAAGATCGCCGACGAGCTGGGCTTCGACCGCCTGGTCTCCAACCAGCCGCAGTACTCGATGCTGTGGCGGGTCATCGAGGCCGAGGTCGTGCCGCTGAGCGAGAAGGAGGGCCTCAGTCAGATCGTCTGGTCCCCGATCGCCCAGGGCGTGCTCACCGGCAAGTATCTCCCGGGTCAGCCGCCGCCCGCCGGGTCCAGGGCGACCGATCCGACCGGAGGCGGCTTCATCTCCCGGATGATGGACGACGACCTGCTCACCCGCGTCCAGAATCTGAAGCCCATCGCCGCCGACCTCGGCCTGACCATGGCGCAGCTCGCGGTGGCGTGGGTGCTGCAGAACCCGAACGTCGCCTCGGCGATCGTCGGGGCGACCAGGCCCGAGCAGGTCCGCGACAACGTCAAGGCCGCGGGCGTGAAGCTGGACGACGAGGTGTTGAAGAGGATCGACGACGTCCTCGGCCCCGTCGTCGAGCGGGATCCCGCGAAGACCGTCAGCCCGGAGAAGCGACCGTAGTCACCGGCCCCAGCCGGGCACCCCGAAGCCCGGACCCCCTCGGGCTCTCCCGCGTGGAGAGGCCCAAGGGGGCGTCCGTTCAGCTCACCGGCGCGCCATCGTGATGTCGGTGGTCGAGCGTGCATTCCAGGTGCCGCCGGGTCACCGCCCCGCTCGCTCGGCCGGTCGGGGTCCAGGATGGGTTCCTCGGGATCCGGCGGTCAGCCGAGGCACGCTCATTCGGGGCGCAGCGACATCTTCTCGTACTCGATCCGGTCGTCTTCGAGCAGCGTGACCCTTTCGACGCCTGCCTCGAGCAGCTCGCGCCAGCTCTCACCGAGCCAAGACTCCGCGTCCGCCTGGCTCGGGAACGCGTCGGACGGCGTGACCCCCTCGGTCACCTCGCCGCCGTTCGCGTTTTCATAACGCCAGTGCCAAGTCATGCATACGCTCCTTCTCACGGGGTCAGGCGATGCCTTACAGACGGCTCAGCGAACCCTACATCGCCCGCGCCCGCGCCGAACCTGGGGCGGGGCCTCACTCGCCCGGATGTCACGCCCCTACGCTGGGGCCGTGAAGGTCCTGATCTCCGGCACGGGGGGAACGGCCGGATGGCCGGCCCAGGGGTGCGGATGCGCCTCGTGCTCCCGTCTCTCCCCCGATCACCGGCGCCCCGCCGAAGTCGTCCTCGGCGAGCCCGGCGAGCCGGTACGGCTCCCGCACGACCTGCCCGCCCTCCCAACGCCTCAGGGGCCGCCCAGCGCGTCCGCGCCAGACGGGTGGCAGGACGCCTCCCCTCCCGGCCCCGGCCCTGTCTCGGGAGGCGGCCTGCCGCTCTCCGGGCCGACAGGCGCGGGACTGCCCGTGGGATCGGGAGGCTCAGGGCGGCTGCCCGTGGGATACCGGGTCTCGACCGGCGGGGACGGCCTCCTCCTCACCACTCCCGGCGGCCGCCGGGTCCTCTACGCGGTCCCGCCGGGGCATGACGGGCACGCCGGGGCGCGGGACCTGTCGCGCGCGGGCGGCGGCCGCACCGACGGCGACACGGCAGATGACGCGGCGGGCGCCGGCCCGGCCCTGGGCACAGCGGGCGGCCCGGCCCTGGGCTCGGCGGACGACACGGCACGCGGCCCAGCGGAGGACACGGCGTGCGACCTGGTGCTGGTCGACATGCTGGACCGGCCGGAGCTGCTGGGCGACCTGCGCCGCCGGGGCGTGGTCGCCGAGCGGACCCACGTCGTGACGGTGCACGTCGACCACCGGGTGCCGTCAGAGGCCGAGCTGGCCAGGCGGGCGCTGCTGTGGGGGGTGCGGGCCGTACCCGACGGGACGGTCCTGGACCTCGACGAGCCCGCGCCCCCGCGCGCCCCGTCCCCCCGCCGGACGCTGCTCCTCGGCGGGACACGCTCCGGCAAGTCGGCGGAGGCCGAGCTGAGGCTGGCGGCGGAGCCCGAGGTCCTCTACGTCGCGACCGGCCCCTCCTGCGGCGACGACGCCGAATGGGGCCGCAGGGTCAGGGCGCACCGGGAGCGCAGGCCCGCCCACTGGGACACCGTCGAGACGACGGACCTCGCCGGGCTGCTGCGTACCGCGGAGACCCCGATGCTGGTCGACGGGCTCGGCACCTGGGTGGCCGCGGTCTTCGACGAGTGCGATGCCTGGTCGGACGCGGACGCCGGAAGAGCCGGGGACGGCGGAAGGGGCGCAGACGCGGTCACCGCCAGGTTCGACGAGCTGGTGGCGGCCTGGCGGCAGACCCGCTGCCGGGTGGTCGCGGTCTCCGACGAGGTCGGCCTCGGCGTGGTGCCCGCGACGTCGAGCGGCCGGAGGTTCCGCGACGCCCTCGGCAGGCTGAACCAGCGCCTGGCGGCAGAGTCCGAGGAGGTCGCCCTGGTTGTGGCGGGCCGCCTGCTGCCCCTGCCTCTCTGACCGGCGGCGCTACGATCGTCGATCGTGTCAGGAACACCGTCCCCAGACTCCCCGGCGGAGCCGCCCTCGGGGCCGCCCTCTGGGCTGACCGACGGGCTGCGCCTGGCGGTCGGCACGCTGAGCGTGTTCCCCGTCCGTCCCGGGATCGTCGACCGCCGGGCGGGAGGGACCGCGATGACGGCCGCCCCGTTCGTGGGTGCGCTGCTCGGCGCCGTCTGCGCGGTCGTACTCACGGGGGCGCTGTGGCTGGGCGTCACTCCGCTCCTGGCCTCGGTGCTGGCCGTGGCGGCCCTGGCGCTGCTCACCCGGGGGCTGCACCTGGACGGGCTGGCCGACCTGGCGGACGGCCTCGGCAGCGGCAAACCCGCCGCGCAGGCACTCGACATCATGAAAAAGTCCGACATCGGGCCGTTCGGTGTCGTGACGCTGATCCTCACACTGATGGTCCAGGTGGCGGCGCTCTCCGAGGTCGCCGCCGCGGGGAGGGGGCAGATCGCGCTGGTCATCGCGTGCGTCGCGGGAAGGCTGGCGCTCACCTGGGCCTGCCGGGCGGGCGTCCCCGCCGCCCGCCCCGGCGGTCTCGGCGCCCTGGTCGCCGGAACCGTGCGGCGAGGCCCCGCGCTGGCCGTGACGGCGCTCGTGCTCCTCGGGGCGGCGGTCCTGACGCCCGCCTACGAGATCGGCGCCCTGGACCCGCCGCTCTCCCTGCTCGCCGGGAGCCTCTCACCGGACGAGCGCCTCCCGGACAGTGTGTCCGGCCTCCTCGGACCTTCCCTGGCCGTCGTCGCAGGCCTGCTGGCGGCCTGGGTCCTGCGGCGACGGGCCACACGGCGGCTTGGCGGGATCACCGGGGACGTGCTCGGCGCGCTCGTCGAGATCGCCACGACCGCGGCGCTCGTGGTGTGCGCGGCGGTCGTGTGACGGGCCGGGAGCTCAGTTCCCGGCAGGGACGGGTGTCCGCACCGGGCGGCGCGCGAACAGCAGGGCGGAGAGTACGGCCAGCAGCGCCGAACCGGCCAGGCCGCTGATCCCCGCGAGGGCGAAGTTGGGCGGGCTGGCCGCGTCGCCGACGAGAAACACCAGGCCCGCGGAGGCGTTCAGGGCCCCGTGGCCGACGACGGCGGGCCAGACGCTGCCCGAGTACAGGCGCAGCCAGCCGAGCAGCGAGCCGAAGGCGACGCAGAACACGAGGAAGAAGGGGGCCGCCCAGGCGCCGAGCTCCGGGTAGTTGTAGCCGCGCAGGGTGAGCGGAGCGTGCCAGGCCCCCCAGATCAGCCCGGAGACCAGGAGCGCCCGCCAGGTGCCCAGCGGCATCAGCCTCGGCAGCAGCCAGCCGCGCCAGCCCCACTCCTCGCCGAACGCCGCGATGGAGTTGATCAGCGGGGCGACGAGGACCGCGCTCCCGACCTGCAGCGCGACGAGCGCTCCGGGGGCCAGTGGGAGAGACCGTCCCTGGGCCGCCCGCTCCAGGCTCTGGCGGAACAGGCTGAGCCCGTCGAGGTCGAGGACGACCAGGCCGAGGGCGGCGCTGAGCGCGATCGCCGCGACCGCCAGCAGCGGGGTGCCGAACCAGGCGAGCACGAAGAGCGCGACCGTGCGTCCTGTCCGCTCCCCCCGGGTCAGGCCGGTCCGCCTCGCCCATTCGCGCCAGGTGGTCCCGGCCTCTCCACGCCGCCTGCCGTACAGCAGGACGGCCAGGACGCCGAGCGACGGGGTGAACATCATCACGACGCCGGTCACTATGAACAGCGGCGAGCCGGAGGAGGCGTCGTTCAGCCAGAGCGGGAGGGCGGACAGCCAGGACAGGCCGAACGCGACGAGCAGGAACAGCCACAGATCGGCGGGGCGACGGGGCATGACATCACTTTCCTGGGACGGTGTGGGACTCCGCCGGGCTCGTGACGGGAGCCCGGCCGGCGGGGACGGAGCAGTGGCAGGCCGCGCGAGAGCCGGCCGGGCGGGGAACCGGGGACTGGCCGGGCAGGGGAACCGGGGAACCGGGGAGGAGAGGGGATCGGCGGAGTCGGACCGCGTGCGGGGCGGCCGCCAGCGGCGGGGAGCCGACTGGGCGGGAACCCGAAGTCAGTCAGGAGCCGGGTCAGACCCCGCCGGGAGGTGCTCACCTACATCCATCTCTGTCAGGAGTCGACTCTCTCCGCGACGTAGGCGTTCAGCAGGGCGGCGCCGTTCCTGGCGTCGTCGACGGAGACCGCGAACTCGCCTCCCGTAACGCGCCGGATGACCAGGCACTCCCCGCCGCGCAGCATGAACGTGACCCTGCCGCCCGCGCCGGGCAGGCCGCGCACGCCCCAGCCGCCGACCTCGGCGGGACTGCGCGTCTCGACCCAGGCCGACTCGATCCTGTCGACCGGGGTATGGCGCGCGATCCTGCCGAGGGGGCCGAAGCCGACACGCAGGCCGTCCGCGTCGACGCGGACGCGGACCGAGCACGTGCCGAACCCGAGCAGCGCCGCCGCGGACAGGGCGGCCAGGTTGATCCAGACGGCACCGCCCGACATGACGCCCGTCACGGCGAGCACCGCGGTGGCCAGCACGCCGACCAGCGCCACGAGGAACAGGCCGGCGAGCCAGTGGTTGGTGGTACGGCTCACCCAGACCGCCCGCTGTCCCGGCCGCAACCGCATGATCGGCGGCGAGGCGGGGTCGTGGTGCGGGTCGGGCCCGCCCCTGCCGAGCAGTCCAGCCGGCACACCCGTGGCCACGGCGGCGACGATCACCGCGATGACCTGCCAGGTCGGCAGCGTGGCCTGGCGCCAGTCGGCGAGGTCGAGGTTGACATAGAGGGTCGAGCCCTGCATGCCGACCGACAGCACGGCCCAGCCGAAGAGGAAGCCGCACCAGCAGCCGCGCCCCAGGCGGGTGCTCAGCGTCGGGCCCCGCAGCGCGAGGACCATCAGGACGATCCAGGCGACACCCCAGAAGAGCAGGGTGAACAGGAGGTTGGCGGCGAAGGACATGTGGCCGTCGGGGACGCCCGTGCCGTTCCAGTGGGTCGCGAGCGGGTCCGGGAGACGGTCGCGGAAGACGAGCGGAACGCCGATCAGCACGGCGGTGACGAACACGCCCCAGATGAGGGCGAGGGTGGCGCGGCCTCTGAGGGTCATCGCGCCTCCTTCCATGGAAAAGACCCGCTGTTCGGGAGATGACCGCTACGCGGAAAGCGCCGGGGGCGCGGCGGGAGGGTCATGACAGCTCCCTGATGATGTGGATCACTTCTTCGGGGCCGTAGCCATACCGGTCGGCCTCGGCGAGCAGTTCGCGTGCCGCCTCCGCCAGCACCGCACGGGCGTCCGGCCTGCTGAGCACGCTGACGCCGCGCCCCCTGCGGAACTCGAGGAGTCCCTCGTCGCGCAGCTCACGCAGCGCACGCAGCACGGTGTTGGCGTTGATGCCCAGCGCGTCCGCCAGGTCTCTCGCGGGCGGCAACCTGTCCCCTGGGGCGTACGAGCCGTCCGCTATGGCGCGGCGGATCGTTCCCGCGACCTGCTCGTGCAGTGGCCGGGAGTCGTTCAGATCCAGAGTGAGCAACATGATGCTATCGACAGTAGCACCATCATCTGAATGGTGCTACTTGAGATAGCTTTATTTCCGGCTTCGCCAATTCATGGGACGAACCCTCGTTTATGCGTACGGCCCAAGCAGGGCTAGCATCGGGCGCGTGACCACTGTGCGGGTGAACCCAACTGACAACGTCGTCTCGTTCGACACCGATGCGCTGGTCGTCGGCGTCCACACCGGAGAGGGCGGTCCGCGCCCCGCTCCCGGCGCCGAAGGGCTGGACGAAGCACTTGGCGGCAAGCTCGCCGCGACGCTTGACGCCATAGGCGTCAAGGGCAAGACCGGCGAGATCGCCAAAGTTCCGACTTTCGGCGCGCTGGCTGCCCCGCTCCTGGTGGTCGTCGGCCTTGGTGACGCCCCCGAGGGCGACTACGACGCCGAGGCGCTGCGCCGCGCCGCGGGCGTCGCGGTGCGCTCCCTTTCCGGCACCGCCCGCGTCGCGCTCGCACTGCCCGCGGCCGACGCGCGGCAGGCGGGGGCCCTGGCCCTCGGCGGCCTGCTGGGCGCCTATTCCTTCACCAAGTACCGCACCAACGGCGAGCAGCCCTCCCCTGCCGGGGAGCTGACCGTGCTGAGCGACGCCGACGACGCTCAGGCCGCGGTCGAGCGCGCCGTCACTCTTGCGGAGTCGGTCTCCCTCGTGCGCGACCTGGTCAACACGCCGCCCTCCGATCTCTGGCCCGCCCGCTTCGCCGAAATCGCCGAGCAGACCGGCTCCGCGGTGGGCCTCTCGGTCGAGGTCCTCGACGAGAAGGCCCTCAAGGAGAACGGCTACGGCGGCATCGTGGCCGTCGGCCAGGGGTCGGTCAACCCCCCGCGCCTGGTCCGCCTCGCCTACAGCCACCCCGAGGCCGCCAAGACGGTCGCGTTCGTCGGCAAAGGCATCACCTTCGACTCCGGCGGCCTCTCGCTCAAGCCGTCGGCCTCGATGGACTGGATGAAATCGGACATGGGCGGCGCCGGCGCAGTCTTCGGTGCGCTCGTCGCGATCGCCAAGCTGGGCCTGAAGATCAACGCGGTCGGCTACCTCTGCCTGGCGGAGAACATGCCGAGCGGCACCGCCCAGCGTCCCTCCGACGTGTTCACCAGCTTCGCGGGCAAGACCGTCGAGGTGCTCGACACCGACGCCGAGGGCCGCCTGGTGCTGATCGACGGCATCGCCCGCGCGGCCCAGGACTCCCCCGACGTGATCGTGGACATCGCCACGCTCACCGGCGCGCAGATCGTCGCGCTCGGCTGGCGCACCGCGGGAGTCATGGCCAACGACGACGCGCTGCGCGAGGAGGTCGTCGCGACCGCGGGCGAGCAGGGCGAGGGCGCGTGGGGCATGCCCCTGCCCGAGGAGCTCCGCAAGGGCCTCGACTCCCCCGTCGCCGACATCGCCAACCTGCACCCGGAGCGTTTCGGCGGCATGCTGACCGCGGCGATCTTCCTGCGGGAGTTCGTGCCCGAGGGGATCCGCTGGGCGCACATCGACATGGCGGGCCCCGCCTTCAACAAGGGCGAGGCGCACGGATACACCCCCAAGGGCGGCACCGGCGCGATCACCCGCACCCTCGTCGGCCTCGCGGAGCGTTACGCGGGCTGACCCACCCCGCGCGAGCGGGTGTCACGCGGGCCAGCCCGCCCCGCGCGTGCGGGTCACGAGCGACACAGACAGATGAAAAGATGCGGTTGCCGGTGCCGGGCCAGGGGCGCGACACCGGCACGGCGGCGAGCCGGAACCCCGGGCCGCGGACGCGAGCAGGCGTCCGCGGCCGCGGCGGGGACACGGAGCGGGCGCGACCGCGACATGGCATTTCAATCCGACAAGGAGCTTTTCTGTGGCTGATGGCAGCGGCCCGTACGACATCGTCGTCCTGGGTGGCGGTAGCGGTGGGTATGCCTGCGCTCTGCGGGCGGCCGAGCTGGGCAAGACGGTCGCCCTCATCGAGAAGGACAAGATCGGCGGCACGTGCCTGCACCGGGGATGCATCCCCACCAAGGCCCTCCTGCACTCGGCGGAGGTCGCCGATGAGACGCGGGAGAGCGAGACCTACGGCGTCAAGGCCCGTTTCGAGGGCATCGACGTGCCCGCGGTCCACTCCTTCAAGGACAAGATCGTAACGCGCGCCTGGAAGGGCGTGCAGGGCCTGCTCAAGAGCAAGGGCATCACGATCATCGAGGGCGAGGGCCGCCTGGTCGGCCCGAACCGGATCGCCGTCGGCTCCGACGTCTACGAGGGCCGCAACATCGTGCTGGCGACGGGCTCCGCGCCCAAGACGCTGCCCGGCCTTGAGATCGACGGTGAGCGGATCATCACCAGCGAGCACGCGCTCAAGCTGGACCGGGTCCCCGGCTCGGTGATCGTTCTCGGCGGCGGCGTCATCGGTGTCGAGTTCGCCAGCGTCTGGCGCTCCTTCGGCGCCGAGGTGACGGTCGTCGAGGGCCTGCCGCACCTGCTCCCGCTCGAGGAGGAGTCGAGCTCCAAGCTGCTTGAGCGCGCCTTCCGCCGCCGCGGCATCAAGCAGGAGCTCGGCGTCTTCTTCGAGGGTGTCAAGACCACCGACACCGGCGTGGTCGTCACGCTCGCCAACGGCAAGACGCTCGAGGCCGAGCTTCTGCTCGTCGCCGTCGGCCGCGGCGCCGTCTCCTCCGGCATGGGTTTCGAGGAGGCGGGCATCGCCGTCGAGCGCGGCACCGTCACCGTGAACGAGTTCTGCCAGACCAGCGTCCCGGGCGTTTACGCCGTCGGTGACCTGATCCCGACCCTGCAGCTCGCCCACGCGGGCTTCGCGGAGGGCATCCTGGTGGCCGAGCACATCGCCGGGCTCAACCCGGTGCCGATCGACTACGACGGCGTGCCCAGGATCACCTACTCCGACCCCGAGGTCGCCTCGGTCGGCATCACCTCCGCCCAGGCCAGGGAGCGGGGCCACGAGGTCGTGGAGTTCACTTACGACCTCGCGGGCAACCCCAAGAGCCAGATTCTGCAGACGCAGGGCGCGGTGAAGATCATCTCGGAGAAGGACGGCCCCGTCCTCGGTGTGCACATGGTCGGCCGCCGCATCGGCGAGCTCGTGACCGAGGGCCAGCTGATCTACAACTGGGAGGCGCTGCCCTCCGAGGTCGCGCAGCTCATCCACGCGCACCCGAGCCAGTCCGAAGCCGTCGGTGAGGCGATGCTGGCCCTGGCCGGCAAGCCGCTGCACGTCCACAACTAAGTTCAAGCCCTCACTCGGAACACGAGAGAAGCCATCCATGCCGAAGTCCGTACAGATGCCCCAGCTCGGCGAGAGCGTCACTGAGGGCACCGTCACCCGCTGGCTGAAGAAGGAGGGCGAGCGCGTCGAGGCCGACGAGCCGCTCCTCGAAGTCTCGACCGACAAGGTCGACACCGAGATCCCGTCGCCCGCCGCGGGCATCCTCACCAAGATCGTTGTCGGCGAGGACGAGACCGTCGAGGTCGGCGCAGAGCTGGCGGTCATCGACGAGAACGGCACCGAGGGGGCCGTCCAGGCCGAGGAGCCCGCCCCGCAGGCCGCCGCTCCCGCGCCCGCCCCGGCCCAGCCGATCTCCTCGATCCCGCAGCCCGCCCCGCAGGCCGCTCCCCCCGCTCCGGCCCCGCAGGCCGCGGCCCCGGCACCCGCGCCCGCTCCGGCCCCGCCGGCCCCGCCGGCTCCGGCTCCCGCGCCGCAGGCCCCCGCCCCGCAGCCCGTCCAGGCCGCGGAGCCGGTCTCCTCCGGTGAGAGCCCGTACGTCACCCCGCTGGTGCGCAAGCTCGCCGGCGAGCACAACGTCGACCTGGACGCGCTGACCGGCACCGGTGTCGGTGGCCGCATCCGCAAGCAGGACGTGCTCGAGGCGGCGCGCAACCAGCGCGAGCAGGCCGCCGCCCAGGCTCAGGCCGCCGCCCAGGCCGCCCAGACCCCGGCCCCGGCCCCGGCCCCGCAGGCTCCCGTCCAGGCTCAGGCTCCCGTGGCCGCCCCGGCTCAGGCTCCCGAGCCCGTCTCGGTGGACACCACGCTGCGTGGCCGTACCGAGAAGATGTCGCGCCTGCGTCAGACCATCGCCAAGCGCATGGTCGAGTCGCTGCAGGTCTCGGCCCAGCTCACCACCGTGGTCGAGGTCGACGTCACCAAGATCGCGCAGCTGCGCGACCGCGCGAAGGCGGAGTTCCAGCGGCGTGAGGGCGTCAAGCTCTCGTTCATGCCGTTCTTCGCCCTCGCCACCGTCGAGGCGCTCAAGCAGCACCCGAAGCTGAACGCCACGATCAACAGTGAGACCAACGAGGTCACCTACTTCGACACCGAGCACCTGGGCTTCGCGACCGACACCGAGCGCGGCCTGCTCGTCCCGGTGATCAAGGACGCGGGCGACCTCAACATCGCCGGCCTCGCCCGTAAGATCGCCGACCTGGCCGAGCGCACCCGCACCAACAAGGTGAGCCCGGACGAGATCACCGGCGGCACGTTCACGCTGACCAACACCGGCAGCCGTGGCGCGCTGTTCGACACGCCGATCCTCAACCAGCCGCAGGTCGGCATGCTGGGCACCGGCGCGGTCGTCAAGCGCCCGGTCGTCCTGGACACCGCTGAGGGCGAGGTCATCGCCGTCCGCTCGATGGTGTACCTCGCGCTCAGCTACGACCACCGCCTGGTCGACGGCGCCGACGCCGCCCGCTTCCTGACGACGGTCAAGCGCCGTCTCGAGGAGGGCCGTTTCGAGAACCAGCTGGGCCTCAACGCCTAGTCTCCGTTCTCCCCTGCCGGGGGCGGGGGCGGGGGGGCGGGGGGGCGCCCGCCGGTGGGCGCCC